>CAYMCM010000015.1:0-42095 GCA_964388945.1 uncultured Roseburia sp. | reverse complement strand
TTTATATCTTTAATATGAGTCAAACCACATGCTTTTATGCATATATTTTACTTTTTCATCTTCGGGTCAAACACAAGCGATGCCAGATAGCCGAACACCAGTGCCGCTGAAATTCCAACAGCACTCGCTTTGAAGCCACCCATAAAAATACCAATAAAACCGGATTTATCCACCGCTTCTTTTACACCCTTCCAGAGCGTATTCCCAAAGCCGAGCAGCGGCACACTCGCTCCGGCTCCCGCAAAATCCACAAACGGCTGATAGATCGACAGCGCGCCAAGCAGTGTTCCGGTGCAGACTAAAAGCACCATGATCCGCCCCGGCAGCATTTTTGTTTTTTCCATTAAAATCTGTACCAGCGCACAGATCACTCCGCCCACCCAGAAGGCATTGATATAATCCATTTCTTTTCCTCTTCTTTCTTTTTACTGCTCATGCTCTATGACTACGGCATGCGCGATTCCCGGCACATTCTGTCCCTCGTTAAAGCTGACGGTAGAAAGCAGTGCTCCGGTCGGGACAAACAAGATCTTTTTCCATTCTCCCTGTTCGATCTTTTTTAAGAAATGCGCACTCAGTGTAACCGCCGCACAACCGCAGCCAGAGCCGCCGGAATCTGTTCCCTGTTCTTCTCGATTGAAAATCTCAATGCCGCAGTCCGTATGCACCCCGCTCACATCATAACCTTTATCCAAAAGCAGTTTGATTAAAATCTCCTGCCCAACATATCCGAGATCTCCGGTGATGATCTTATCATAATCCTCCGGTTTTGTTCCAAAATCGCAGAAATGATGATAGATCGTATCGCACGCCGCCGGTGCCATCGCCGCCCCCATATTCATGGAATCCCGCACACCATAATCCACGATCCTGCCCGGTGTCAGTCCGGTGACTTTCACGTTTGTTTTTTTCGTTCCAAGAATATATGCTCCGCTTCCGGTGACCGTCCAGGTCGCTGAAACAGGTCTCTGATTTGCATATTCGAGCGGATACCGAAACTGTTTTTCTGCGCTTGCGAAGTGGCTTGACGTCACAGTGATCACATGATCGGCATAACCGCCTGCTACACACATCGCACCAAGTGACATGGATTCCCCTGCCGTGGAACATGCGCCATACAGTCCGAAAAGCGGAATATTGTAGTCCATCAGCCCAAAAGAAGTTGCGATCGTCTGCCCGAGCAGATCACCCGCAAAAATATAACGGATGTCCTCAGGTTTTAATGACGCTTTTCCAAGTGCCAGTGCCGTAGACTCCTTCTGCAGAGAGCTTTCCGCTTCCTCCCAGGTATCCTCGCCGAATTTATCGGTATCGCATATCATATCAAATTCGTCTCCAAGCGGTCCCTCACCTTCCTTTTTCCCGACCACTGATGCGCTCGCCAAAATGTAGGGCGCATGTGTGAAACGAATGCTCTGCGTTCCAATTATCTGCAACTTGTCGTCCTCCTTATTATGTGTCAAAATAAATGATCTGCTTCTCCACTTAATATGTACATCCATAACAAATTTTATACGGATAAGTGTTTTTTCTATATAAATAATAAAAAAGCATTTGTACCCCGGAATATCTCCGTGGTACAAATGCTTTTTGCACGCTTTACCAATTTTAGTCCTGATTAAAAATATGCACTTTATATCGATTCAGCACATGTAATAAAATACTTCCCAGTATATAACACGAAACAACTTCTCCGATCCCGACTGTCACCATAAAAAACGGAATCGTTCCCTCTGCCAGATACACATATCGCAGCACGAACGGTACAATGATCGTATTGGCAATGACCGGCGGCAGTGGTGCCAGCCATTTGTATCTGCGCAATGCATAAGTTCCCAATGCTCCGATCAATGTTGCCAGACTGCCGAATACCACATCAAGCGGCATACAGCCGGTCACCAGATTACTAATCAAACATCCGAGGAACAATCCAGGAACCGCTGCCGGCGTATACACCGGAAGGATCGTAAGGGCTTCGGATATGCGTACCTGAATGGCTCCGCTCGCCAGATTGAAGGCACTGACAAAAACCGTTAGTACGACATAGATCGCAGCGATCATCGCTGCCTGGGTGATTCGTAACACTTGCTTGTTTCTCATATGAAATTCTCCTTTAGTTTTGTTTTACGAGTGGAAGGTCTCGAACACTCGGTATTTCGCCCCAAAAAAGACCTTGGTTTTGGGCTTTTTGCAACGCCAGTCAGTATAGCACAGATTACTGCTTCATGCAAGAAAAAACGCCATCAAAGCTATATTCCATCTTCCTGTCCATACATCTGCTCTTTTTTGCAGTGATACGAACCGCCCCATCCAAAAATTCAAACTCCGCTGTCACGCCAAGCGGATTATGCGGATAACAAAGCTTTAGCTTCAGCGTACTGCCCTGCCAGTTATAAGCACCCGCCGTATTCACGATGCGAATATCCGCGCAGGTATAATAATTGGAAAAACGCACTCCCGGCAGATCATTTGTCTCCCACGACCGGTATCCATAAGAAAGCGTCCTTTTTGTTCCATCCGAAAAGACGCAGGTAATGTCGATCACATCTTTCTTGTTTCCCGCATCGATATGAACACGCGCCAGATGCTCTTCATTGTCCGCTAATACATAGGTTCCTCTTGCACCGCGCAAACGTTCTGCTCTTTTTTCGCTGTCTGATGCCGCATCGTCTCCCTCCGGAAAAGCGATCATAAACTGTTCTTTTTTCGATCCCGCATCCGTAAACTGCTCTTTTTCCACATCCATACACGCTGGCAGCAGATGTTTCCACATTTCCGCCATCAGACCTGCCATATCCTCTGTACCGGTAAGCGTTGCGATCACAAGATCCTGTTGTGGTGCCACAACGGCAAACTGTCCGTAGGCACCATCTCCGCGGTATACTCCCTTTGGAATACACTGCCAGATCTGATAGCCATAACCAACGCCCCATTCATTTCCGTCACTATAAACCTCTCCGCCGGAAGAATCGACCAGATTGGACGTCATCCGTTCCACCCATCCCCGATTTAAGAGCTGTTTTCCGTTCCACATGCCCTGCTGCCGCAAAAAAACGCCAAGCTTTGCCACCGTCTCGATCGTCACATTAAAGCCGATCCCGCCAAGTGAATTTCCCTGCGGAGACTCGTCCCAGTAATAGTCTTCGATTCCAAGCGGTTCAAAAAAACGCTCTCTTAAATAATCCGCCAGCTTTTCGCCTGTCACCTTTGTCACAATCGCAGAAAGCACATAAGTTGCCGTTGTATCATAAAAGAAATGTGTTCCCGGTTCATACTCCGGCTCAATCTTTAAAAATTTTTCCACCCAGTTTCCCGAAAATTCATAATTTAAGATCGGCGGTTCCTCCTCCTGCCCCGTACACATCGTCAGCAGATGTTCCACAGTGATCCGCTTTGCCCCCTCTCCGATTTCTGCCAAAAGTTCGTCCTGAAAAAAAGAATATACGGTATCTTCTACGAAAAGATGTCCTTCCTGCACTGCAAAGCCCACGCCGATTGCTGTAAACGCCTTGCTCAACGAATAGATCATATGCAGTCTGTCTTTTTCATACGGATACCAGCTTGCCTCATAACACACCTTTCCGCCACGCACCAGCATAAGGTCATGCAGTTCGATCCCGCGTTCCGCTACTCCGTTTAAAAAACCTCTGATCCCTTCCTCTGAAATACCTGCCGCCGCAGGACTAATCCTTGGCAAATCCATGTCTGCTCCTCCTCGTTTTGTCTTTTTCGCATTTCTATCATTATAAAAACTCTTTGCACAAATGTAAAGAAAAAAGAGCCCTGCCGCGCCAAAACTGCGCAGCAGAGACTCTCATAAAATTTCACTCAACCTTTTACTGCTCCTGCGACCATACCCTTGATGATCTCTTTGCTGAATACAAAATACAAAATAACGATCGGTGCCATAGTGATCAGCATTGCCGCCATGATCTTCGGATAGTCCGAATTGAACTGTCCGGTGAACTGCGTCAGTGCCAGCGGAACGGTCTGCAATGCCTGATTTTTGATCAGGATCAATGCAAATGAGAACTCATTCCAGCATCCGAAGGACTGTATGATAGCAACTGTTACCATAATCGGACGGCAGATCGGCATAATGATGGAAAACATTGTTTTCGAAAATCCACAGCCATCGATCGCTGCTGCCTGCTCCAATTCTGACGGAATGGTCTTTACAAAACCTTCCACAAGAAAGATCGCGATCGGAAGTCCGAATGCCACATATGGGATCACCAGTGTAAACCAGTGATTGGACAGACCGAATTTTTTAAATACCACGTAGATCGGTACTAACAAGGAATGCTGAGGGATCAGCATTCCGGTAAGAAATACGCCGAACAACAGGCGGTTTCCCTTAAAGTTCACACGTGCCAGAATATACCCAACGATAAAACCGAACAATACGATAAAAAATACAGAAAGGATCGTTGTTCTCGCACTGTTCCAGATTGACTGACCCAGATGGTAATTTGCGTTACTTAAAATATTGATAAAATTGTCCAGTGTCGGTGACTTTACAATACCGATGATGTCTGCATTAAACTCTCTTTTCTGCTTCAACGCGGAGTTTAACATCCAAAACAGAGGGAAAATACAGCTAAGCGAAAACAGAATCAAAACCGCATTCAGTACAACTGCAAGCACACCCCGCGCCGGTCCTATTTTTGCTCTTCTTTTTCCTGCAACATTTACTTCAGCCATATTATTCCACCCCCTTATCCTTCAAAAGGAAATTAAACAGCTTCTGGGCACCGCCGATAACAATCAGACTGAGGACGAAGATTGCAACTGAGATACAGCAGCCATATCCCATGTTATTCTGCTTAAAGGATACGGTATATCCGTATAATGCCATAACCATGGAAGATGTTCCAGGTCCGCCGGATGTCATGACATAGATATTATCAAAAGCTTTCATGTTTCCTGCGATACAAAGTATGATACAGATCAATAATGTATTTTTGATCAATGGGAATACGATATAGATTGCTCTCTGCACTGCGTTCGCACCGTCAATCTCCGCACTCTCAAAAATTTCCTTATCAATAGAAGCAATACCGGATAACAGAATTACCATATAATATCCGATATACTGCCAGATCAGCGGTATGGATACGAGAAGCATTACTTTGTCCGGTTCATTCAGCCATACCTTTGCCGCGTCCGCGTGTCCGATCAGTTTTAAGAACCAGTTTAAAATACCGCGGTTGTAGTCATAGATCATTTTCCAGATAAATCCCACACATACAGCGGATATCGTACTCGGAAAAAATCCGAAGGTACGATGCATTCCTTTTAATTTTACCAATTTGGAATCGATCATCAATACGAAGATAAATGCAATTCCGATCTGCCCCACAATACAAACTGCTACCAGATAAATGTTATGCCAAAATGACTGCCAGAATGTTCCGTCCCCAAACAGCGTGATATAATTTTCTAACCCGTTAAATGTTTTTTGCGGACCGCCCTTCCATTCAAAAAAGCTGTCAACAAATGCTGTCAGCAATGGTACAAACACCGAAAAAACGTATATAATAAGTGGTACTAAAAGATACAGTGCGACAATTCTTTTTTTCGCACGCATGGATTTTTGTAACATAAAACCCCCTCCTTGCCTGACAGGCTGCTCTCCTTACGAATTTCTCTCCGGTTTAAGGAAGGCTGCTCCAAAACTTATACTTCCTTGTCTTGAAACAGCCTCACCTAAATCCTTACTTATTCTGCTTTAATAATTTGCTTCATAAGCTGCCTGTGCGTCTGCTGCCACTTCTTCCGGTGTCTTGTCACCATTTACCATATCCTGCAGATCTGTATTTACTACACTCCAGATGTCGCTGGATAAGTAGGAATCATAGATTTCACACGGTGTTGTGTCCACATAAGAATAGTTGTAGAAATCCTGTGTGAACTGGTCAAATTTACTTAAATCAACATCAGATACTGTGGTAAGTCCGCCTAATGCATATTTATCAGCTACAAAGCTTGCAAATTCCGGTCCTGTGATATACTCAGCAAGATCGATCGCTGCTGCAAGTTTATCAGGATCATCTTTCAATTTCGCATTAATCGCTACCGCATAGCCAAGACCAATGTTCTGGCTGTCTGCGTCATATTCTGCATCAGCCGGCTGCGGCAATACTGCAAATTTTGTTGTATCATAGAGATCTGTCCCTTCCAGAGAAGCCTGAATATAAGAAACATCCCAGTTACCGCCGATAAATGCAGGTGCATCACCTGAAATATAGTACTCCCGCGCATCTTCATTGGAGATTGCGTTAAAGTCTTTGTTAAAGATTTCGGTATCTTTAAACAGTCTCTGTGTCTCGGTAAGTGCTGCGATAAATTCCGGATCTTCAAAAGATGCGCCGCCCTTGTTTATCATGGACTGGAACCAGTCTTTTCCGGTATATCTGTCACCTAATGTAGAGAGGAAGCAGGAGTTCATCTGCCACTGTGCATTGTTACCAAATGCGATCGCTTCCTGATATCCGGCATCCTGTAACTTCGGAATTGCCGCTTCTACTTCATCCCAGGTTGACGGGAATTTGTCATATCCTGCTGCTTCCCATGCCGCAGAATCATAAATCACAACAGTGCAGGTACCACCGGTAAGTACCGGGAATCCGTAGATTTTTCCGGCTTCATCTTTAAATGGTGTAAAATAATCCTGTTTATAATCTGCCGCATACGGAGAACTATTGATCGTATCTGTCAAATCAAGGATCAATCCCTGTTCTGCCCATGCCTTTACGTTCATACCCTGAATCATGAATACATCCGGAAGGTCATCCGCATTTGCAAGGGTCTGGATCTGCGTCTTATAATCTGTATTTGCGAGAACCGTCTGTGTCAGTGTAATGTTTGGATTTGCCTCATCCCACTGCTTCAATACGGTACGCATACCATCGGAACCGCCATTTCCCTGAGATTCTTCTTCTGTTGAAAAGTGCATGATCTCAAGATCTCCGGTATAAGCAAGAGAACCGGAGTCTGTGCTTTCTGTGCTGTCTTTCGAGCCGCCTGTGCTCTCGGTAGATGCTGCTGCATCATTTCCGGTGCCAGTCGTTGTACTGCTGTCGCTTGTGCTTCCGCATCCTGCGACCATAGATGCTAACATGGATGCACACAATAAGGTACTAATCACTTTTTTCTTCATAAAAACACCCTCCTGTTTTTTACTTAATCGTTTTCGTATTCTTATCATATCATTTCCACGAAAAAAAGCAATAGTCTTTTGTCTATTTCGTCAATTTTAATGAAGTTATTTTTCTATTTTTGTGTATTTTGACCGCTTTTAATTTTATTTTTCGAAATTTTATTTTGGGGTTTTCGATACGAAATGCTTTTACGCTCTAAGATTATTTCAATTTTTTCGAAACGAAAGTCTCACCTCTTGAAACCAGAGAAGATATGCTATAAAATATTTTTATATTCACAAATGATATGCAAAAGAGGGTTTTTATATGCTTGATATGGAACTGGAAACTGCCATCCGGCAGATAAAGGGTGCGCAGCAGAACGGTTTTATTACTTTTTATAACAAAACATTTCATTATGTTTACACGAGGGCAAAATACCTTTTTCCCAGTCTAATGGAATGCCGTGAATTTATCCGGCAGGTCTACCTGTCCTGCTACTTACATATTGCAGAGCTCACTTCCGGCGATGATTTGGAAAAATGGCTGTCAAAACGCCTGCTTTCCTGCTATCACAAGCTGCTTGTGGAAAACGGGATCGATGCATTCGGGGAATCTGTACATGACGAAATCCTTTCTGTCTCCCTTGATCCCGGAGCCGATACGCTAAACGGCTGTATGGATCTGGAAACCAGCGGACGCATCCTGCAGCAGCAGTTCAAACAGCTTCCGGTGCTTCCGCGCATTCTGTTTTTAAGTTTTTTTCATGACGGTCTGTCTGCCTCTGAGATAGCTGCCTGTTTCCAATGCCCGGAAACAACGATCCTTTGGGAACTCGACCGCACAAAGAATGTTCTCTCAAACGCATACGCCCAGTCTGCGCCCAAAAACGGTCAGGTGCTCTATCCGTTTCATTTAAAACTGGTATATCACGCACTGGAACTGCAGAACAAGAAATTTGTGAGCACCACGGAGTTTGCCCGGCTCGTATGGGATTCCATCGCAAATGAACTGACCTTTAAAAAACCTCCGAAAAAGAAAGTCCTCACACTCCCGCTGATTTTTTGTTTTTCAGCACTGATCCTCGCTTTCATCCTGCTTACCATGTATTCACATGGTGATTTTTCCTCTGGAAAAAACACCAACAACAAGCAGGATACCGTTAATACAATCTACGAAAGCACGGAACCCGATCTTTCCGACAAGACAAATAATTCTCTGCCCTTTAACGATGATGATTTAAAACCTTCTTCTACCACAACGATCAAGGATGAGAACGGCAATGTCACGACCTACGATGAAAACGGCAGTGAGATCCCGACTCCGCAGAATGCCCGCTAAAGAAAAAGTTCCGGCTTTACGCCGGAACAATATGAAGCACTGACATCTGATAGGTAATGTCCTGCGCCGGATCAAAATGCCAGCGCATGGCAACCGACTCTTCGATCAGGCATTTCCCCATCTCCTGACGGTACAGGGCATCCATAAGTGCCTGAGTGGCACCCTGAATACTGCCGTCTCTGCCGATCCGCTTCCTTTCACATGCGAGTACCGCTCCTTTTTTCACTGAACGGTAAAACGCATCCTGAAAACGCGGGATTGCTTCTTCATTTTTTTGTTTCACATAGTCAAATACCGTGGTTTCCCACGTTCCGACCGCTTCTAAGTAAACCTGCCAGAGCCAGGCAAACATATTGTTGATCTGGCTGTGTACGCCGGCAGCAATCACATAGTCATAAGTTTTCTCCCCGAAATCAAGCTCTCTTTTCTCTGCCCGTCCATACAGTTCTTTCATACGCAGGATCGCATATTCCGCCACCTCATCCATATCGGTGCCTTTTCCCTCCACCTGTATCATCCGCAGGATATCGTCCGCATATTCCCGGTATTCATAAGGCGTAATGCCGAGAAAGTCTGCCTCTTTTAACGTGATCGCAGTGTCTTTTTCGAGATGGTAGGTATCAAGTGCCGCAAACATACTCTCTTTTTTACTGTCGATCAGTGTGATCTTCGAAAAATGTCTGCGCAGGATTCCCAGATCAAGGTCGTTACAGCTCCCTGCCCCGAATACCGCAAGCGTACTGCCTGCCTCGGTGACACCGATCAGATAATCAGTCAGGTTTTTCCGGTACTCTGTCCAGTTTTCATAGGCACCCGGTATCGTCTGCGTCTTTAACAGTTCATCATAGACAGACATCTTTATTTCATCCGCTTGCTGTCTGCTTTTGCCTGAAATTTTTCGTTCTGGATGATAAAACGCTCATGCTCTCCCTCACCGATCACTCCGGTCTCATCCATTGCTTTTACGTGAAATACCAGTCTGCGGCCATCCACCTCGGTAAGTTCTGTCTCACAAGTCACTTCCATGCCGACCGGTGTCGGTGCCATATGTTTGACATTAAGCAGCGTTCCAACTGTCCCGGTACCCTCTTCCAGATGTTCTGCAACGCTCATCCACGCTGTCTTTTCCATCAGAGCCATCATCGCCGGCGTCGCAAATACGTTTAACGTACCGCTTCCCATCGTCTTTGCCGTATTGCTCTCATCTACCATAACCGTCTGTGCTCCACGGATTCCTTTTTCCAACATATCTTTATCCTCCTGTGCGTTTATTTTCTTTTATCAGTTTATCACGGAAAATGACACGCGGCAAGACGGATTTCAGCCCGTTTCCTCCTACACATTCTGTTCCGCTCTAAAGACGTTTCCGCTACCTCCTTCGTTCCATAAATACGCATGATATACACGCCCATCCCCATCTTTGATATAGCTTTTATCCTCTGACATGGAAAATTTAGGAGCTTTTATCCCCGGATTCCACTCTTTTTGTTCTATTCTTTGCTCCATTCTCAGTTCCTTTCTTTGCAATTTCCTTTTTTTACTTAGTTTTCCCTTCTTTTCTATTTATTATTCCAATTTGGATATTTTTATGTACAACTAACAGCCTTTTCCATTATAATGATTTTGGAGTTAAAATGTTTATCTATATCAGGAGGTACTAATGATATCAATCAATAATCTGGCAAATAATCCAAATATGGTTGCCATTGCAAACAAAGGTGTGTTTACAGTATTCGAACACCAGAAAGATCTGAGTGTTTCCCCGGCATATGCATCTGTTTCCTATTTCATGCATGAAATGAATGTCCGCAAACGTCAGGTGCTCTGTAATCTGAACAATTCTGCTGTCCGCATTCAGGCGGGTGCCATGCAGTGGACTGCCGGTCAGGTGGAATCCGAAACCGGTGTAAAAGGTGTTGGCGATTTTATCGGCAAAGCGTTCAAAGGTGCTGTCACTAATGAATCTGCCGTGAAACCGCTCTACCGCGGCTCCGGTTTTTTGATGTTAGAGCCTACTTACCGCTATATCATCTTAGAAGATATTGCACAGTGGGACGGCGGCATCGTTTTAGATGACGGTCTGTTTCTCGCCTGCGATGCAAGCATCGAAGAAAAAGTCGTATCAAGAACCAATGCTTCCTCCGCTTTCTTAGGCGGCGAGGGACTTTTTAACCTCTCTTTGCGCGGACAGGGTATTGCGGTATTAGAAAGCCCGGTTCCGAGAGAAGAACTGCTTGAAATCGAAGTGCAGAATGATATCGTAAAGATCGATGGAAATATGGCGATCGCCTGGTCTTCCACCCTGCAGTTTACCGTGGAAAAATCTTCTAAGAGTCTTATGGGCTCCGCGATCAACGGCGAAGGCTTTGTAAATGTATACCGCGGCACAGGAAAGATCCTGCTTGCGCCAACTGTAAACGGCACAACTATGTCTTCTTCCAACGGCCCGAAAGAAAGCAGCACGATCTCTTCTAAGGGAATCGTATCCAGCGTTGTAAAAAGTGCGCTTGATTTCTAAAAAAGATACCAATATGCACAAAAAGAGGCAGGTCATATCGTTTTTTGATATGTCCTGCCCTTTTCTAAGGATAACCGCTTATCAGATCATCGTATCTAGATTTGCAATATCATTGACGAGATTCTGCATCTCTCGTTTCGAGCGCACGTTGCGTGCCGTCTCAATCACCTGACGTTTCTCTTCTTCTCCCATTGCGGTAAAATTGTTCATTGCTTTTTCATTCATGGCAAGCCCGAATCCAAGCCCCATTGGAAGTTCGTTTTTATTATCTAACATTACATCACCCCACATATCTTTAAAATCCAGTAAATAAGTCCCAACACCCAGCTTGAAAATATTCCATATAGGATGACCGGTCCCGCGATCGTGAAGATCTTGCAGCCGATACCGAAGACCTGTCCTTCTTTCTTAAATTCAATCGCCGGAGCGGCAACCGAATTTGCAAACCCGGTGATCGGGACAAGTGCGCCCGCACCGCCGAATTTTGCGATCTGCGGATAAATATTAAAGCCGGTCAGAAGAACACTGAGCAGCACTAAAAGCATACTGCACCACGAACCGGACGTATCCTTATCCAGTCCGTAATTTCTGCACAGATTTAAGATGAACTGACCAATCACACAGATCACGCCTCCGACCAGAAAAGCCTTTGCCATATTTGCAGCGAGGTTGTGTGTCGGTGTCACCTGTTTTACATACTTATTGTAAGCTTCCTGCTGCACCTGTTTTTTTTCTTTTTTATCCACGCTCTATCCTCTTTTCTTTTACAGTCACTCTTTTTTTGGATTTCTGTTTTTAGTATGCAAAAAAGAGCAGAGTTTTATTCACTCTGCTCTTTGCTTTTTATTTTAAAATATCTGCCACTAAAGAATCCGGTATCAAAAATTGCGGTGTTCCGATCGCTCCTGGTCCCACTTCATACTCATCAAAAACGATCACAAGATTTCCGTCCGCATTGAAATAAAAATTCTGATCTGCTTTGATCTTTTCAAATCCGTCCGGATCTCCGTCTTCTGCCAAAAAATACCGGATCTCTCCCTGCTCCATCTGCTCATGCATCTGGCGGATGATCTCATCTGTGATCGGTGTTACATAGTCTGCTCCGTCTTTAAAAAGATCTTTTAACTCTGCTGTCTGTCCGGTCTTTTTGTCAATGTGGTAATAACGCGCAAATTCATAACCGCTTGCCTCTGTCTCCACAACATGAACCGCAAGTGTGAACCATTCATCCGTATCCGTCACGGTCTCATAGGAAACATCCAGATTCTTATAACCTTCCTCCACCATATCCGCATCAAACGCTGCGATCAGTTCCTCCGTATACTCAGCTACACTCTTGTTTATCGATTCGGCTGCCCCGCTGTTTGCTGTATCCGTCTCTCCATCCGCAATGATCTGCGGCACTTTTGCTGAAACGCTGTTGTGCCCGTCATCATACTGATAATCACGGATCGTCACTACCTTAAAAAAAGCCCCTATCACCGGTATATTTTCCATCGCATATGCCACCGTCTGGCTGGTATTCGGTAAAACCAGAAGTGCCAGTGCAGCAGCCGCCGCAATTCCTGTATTTCGCATTGTCTTTTTTCGTCTGTCTCTTTTCTTATCCATCTTTGCCCTAGTGATCTGCTCCTCCATCTTTTTCTTTCCGTCTTCCGGGATTTTGATATCCTGATATTTTTCTTTCCACTTTTCCATCATTTCACTGTCTCTGTTTTCGCGCGCTCTCATACCCCTGCTCCTTTCTGTTCCGTCAGGTTTCCTTTCATTTTCCCAAGTGCCCGGTATAATCTGCTCTTTACCGTACTCAATTTCTCTCCAACAGCATCTGCCACCTCTTCTAAACTCATCTCTTCAAAATAGCGCAAGATGACTACTGCCCTTTCCTTCTCTGACAGTGTACTTAATATTTCTTTTAAATCCTCATTGGTTTCTTCTTTTGCTTCCTCTGTTTCCTTTTGTTCCATGTGCTCCATGGTATCCGGATATTCCCGTTTTTTTCTGCGCCAAAGTGCAAGTGCCTCATTTATCATGATCCGGCAGATCCATGTGTCCGCATATGCCGCTTGTTTCAGTTTATCCGAATGATAAATGGCTTTGTAGGCTCCCTCCTGTACCACATCCAGTGCATCGCTTTCATTTCCGACATAACTATATGCTATGCGGTAATATTTATCATAGTTTGCGACCAATAGCTCATGTATCATTGATTCTTTATCCTGCCTCACGTGCTTTCCCCCCTTTCTTCTTACATTCATTAGATGTTTTTGGGGTAGCAAAAGTTTCACTCTACTAATTTTTTTCATTGTATTGTTCGATTTCTGTCCACACCAAATAAGAGATCATAATATAGAAAAAAGACCATATAGAAAATTTTTAAAATTCCCATATGATCTTATGCACTTTCTATTTTTCTCTTATTCCTGCCACATCGCATTTTCTTCCATGCCCCAGCAAAAAAGCTCCTCCATCTGCCCGTCCTTCTCTTCATCCGGCTTAAAAGCAGACAGCATATGCACGAGGTATTCTTCCCTGTCATCCTTTGGCGTGTAACCGGAAAGTGCCTTTTCCACCGCGGCGTACATTTCTTCCGGTGACCAGTCAAAATCAAACTGCTGTCCGGTCAGCTTTCCGACCAGTCCTGCCGCATAATAAAACTCATAATTTCCAAGCAGTATGGATTGTTTTAATTTACATTTGATGACAATGCTCTGCCGCGCGATCGAAGTTACCATAAATATCCACATCTTCTCTTTCTTTTTTCAATTATTATAGCACACCGATCACTGTGCCGCCATGTCAAAAAAGAAATAACATACCGATCCTAACATCTTCCCGAGTGCCATGACAAAAATCAGCCACGGCAGACCTTCTTTCACATGCACACGCCGGAAAAAGATCGGAAGCGCCTTTAATATCTCTGCCAGAGCTACTGCCACACACCCGACAAAAATACCGGCACAAAAGCCGTACAGGATTAAAAGTGGTCTTCCTCCCGGAATCTGTATATCCAAAAATACCGAAAGAATATTTCCAACCAGCCCGCCAAGCAGTATCACATTTTCATAACAAAAGGTATGCTTTGCCGTATTGCTCCGCGCTGCGATCCTCGGAACAATACCGATCATGATGATAAACGCGAAAGTTCCCGCTGCGATCGCGATACCTGACGAAAGTCCAAAAATCGCCAAAAATATATGCTTAATCCACATCCAGACTGTGCCCTTCCCTTCCCGCTTCCTCGATAAAGGTCGTATCTACATCCTTTTCGTACTTGCGCATTTCCACCTGAATCGGTGTCGGGTCAGGCGTGATCTTCTTCTTACCGAAATGATTAAAGAATACTAAAATGCCGACCGGAAGTCCAACACAGTACGCCACCTCAAGCTCTGTCATTCCGTCCGGCTCTGTTCCCATGACCTGCACATAAAACTTTTCAAATGCATCATCAATTGAAACATCGTTGTTGAACGCCATGATCGTAAACGCCGCACCAAAAAAGATCAAAATGCTAAGAAGCGTAGTTTTGGTATAATCCCAGACTTTGTTTTCCTCTTTTTTCGGTTCATACTCCAATACAAAATCCGGTTCTCCCATATTCTGGATGTCCACATTCGGATATTCCTCATGAATCCATGCAATCACCTTCATAATGGAAATGACCTGTATCTGCTTTTTATTCTTTAATTTTCCCTTCGGTTTTTCAAACGAATAAATCTTTTTTTGTTTCAACTGTCTTACCATGCTCTTGTCACTGCTTTCAAGCTTAGCAACATCGCCCAGCGTCACATGATAATCATGCACCAGGATATTCTGGTCTATTTTGATATAAAGTGTTTCTTCCTGACTCATAGCAGCTCTCCTTTATCCGTACTGACCGTATACTGCACAAATACTGCGTCTTTGGAAAAAGATTCGCTCTCCCTGTAATTCATATAATAAAAAATGCCGGCAATTCCAATCGCTATAATTGCAACCGCCAGGCATATCCGGTAAATCTTTTTTGCCATACCATTTCATTCCTTTCCGCAAAAGACCTCTCCGGTCTTATCCGCTTCACCTGATCGTCTGAAAAATAGTATGGCTGGAATTATTTTTCTTATGCATCCAGATTAAAAAAACGTTCCCATTCTTCACTGTCTTCTGTTCCGGATACCCGAAGCAGATATGTATGATCTTCCGTATCAATAGAAAACTCATACACATCTTCTGTTTTTTCCAGTGTATGGATCACACATTCCAGTAATTTTTTAAATTCTTCGGTATAATCTTCCTCTGGAACCGGACGGTCTTCTTTTTTCTCTTTCAGATTTCCGTCTGCGTCATAGATCTTATATCCTTCCTCCACAAAATCTGTGATCTTTGCGCCCCTGATCTTTAAGACCAGTGCATTTGTGCGCATTTTTCGGATGTCTCGATTTTTTGAATTTTCCGGTAGTATCGTCACATTGTCGAGCACCATGGTAAATGTATCACTCATTGCACGGATCTCTCCGATATATGCGTCTGTAAAATCAAATCCCGATAATTCATTTGTTGTTTGGTATTTCATCTTTTATAATCTCCTGTTTCTTTTTCTATGTCCGTTTTTATTTATGATTACCATATCTATTATAACAAATAAACGTGTTTTTTCAACTCACCGATCCTCCACATCAAGCTGTGTCATTCCGCCGAGCAATATTCTTTTATTGTCCTCATAGATCTTTGGAAACTGCGTAAGAGGAAGTGGATTTTCTCCCCGTCCCACCTCTACCGTATAACCCGGTCGGTTATACGTCTGGATAAACCAGTCTTTGTACCCCGCATAGCCGGATGCGATCGGTGTCACCGCCACTTCATACCCGCTGACCGCACCAAAATAGCGGGCAATACGGGCTGCCTGATTCGGATTGTAGTCTAAATACTTCCAGTAAATAACTTCCCCCTGCGTGTGGTACGCCAGTATCAGCCGGAAATCATGCTGAATTGTAAACCGATACACCGCGATGCTCTCCGGCTCGGAAAGCGGTTCCGTACCCACAAAATCCCGCGGTGCAGGCGAAGTAAAGCCCTGTTCATATTTGATCTCTCTTGCATTCTCCCATCCCGCCGGAAACTGAAGATTTAAGTCCACACCATTGATATTTGCCTTCCATCCGCTCGGAAACGGAATGGACGGATAATCACCACTGATCCGCTTTGCTAACTCATAATAAACACCACCGTCAATCTCCCCATTGACCAGATCCACGCCATCGGGATTTACCATCGGCATCAGATACAGGCTGAAATTTTCATAGAGAAATGATGTCTGCACCCCATAGAGCCTTCCGCCGGATGTATAGGCTTTCGCGTATTCCTCTGCAAACTTTAATAACAGCGGCGTTGTGATCCACTCATTTGCATGAAAGGACGCATTGTAAAATACTTCCGTTTCTCCCCGCCCAAGCCGGATTGTATAAAGCTTGCGCCCCATGACGCTGCTGCCCGCCTCTCCGATCTCCATCCACGGATAACGCGCCGCCAGATCTCCTAATACCCGTGCCAGCAGAGATGAGGTGTATGGCACATTTACCGGAACAAGATCTTCCGGTGTTTCGTTTTGATGCAAAATACTCATAATTTTGCTCCATATTCTCTCTTACTGCTATCATATGCAGAATATATGAAAAATGTCACCTGCTCCGTTTTCCCCGCCCATGACAAAAAGGGGATGTACCAGACAGGTACATCCCCAAAAAGAACTAAATATAAACTGTTCATCCAAAACCGGATTATTTTGCAGCCATTTCTTCTTTTAATGCTTTTGTTAAAGCCGGAACGATCTTGTTTAAATCTCCAACTAAACCGTAATCAGCTACATCGAAGATCGGAGCTCCTTCATCTTTGTTGATCGCAATGATGAGATCAGAGTCTTCCATACCAGCAACGTGCTGGATTGCTCCGGAAATACCGATTGCGAAGTAGATCTGCGGGCGAACTGTCTTACCAGTCTGTCCAACCTGAAGGTCAACCGGTAACCAGCCGTTTTCTACAACTGCACGAGAGCAGCTTACAGTTCCGCCGAGAACTTCTGCAAGATCTTCTAACAGCTTGAAGTTTTCTTTTGAACCAACTCCACGTCCACCAGATACCAGGATTTTAGCATCCATGATGTTTGCTGTATTCTTAACAGCCTTAACAATATTTAAGATTTCAACATATCTGTTGTTCGGGGTAAATCCCGGATTGTACTCGATAACTTCTGCCTTAGCACCCTTAACCGGAGCGATCTTCTGCATAACACCCGGACGTACGGTTGCCATCTGCGGACGGTTATCCGGGCAAGCGATCGTAGCGATGGTGTTTCCACCGAATGCCGGACGAGTCATCAGTAACTGATTGTGCTTCTGCGGCTGATTTGCAACTGCGTTAATCGGGAAATCACCGATCTCAAGTTTTGTACAGTCAGCAGTAAGACCTGTTGCAACTCTTGCAGAAACGGTAGGACCAAGGTCACGACCGATTGCTGTTGCACCAACCAACATGATTTCCGGTTTGTATTCATTGATAACTGAAGCAAGTGCATGTGCATACGGCTCAGTTCTGTACTCTTTTAATTCCGGATCATCTACAACGATAACCTTATCAGCACCGTACTCTGCTAACTGATCAGCAAGATCTTTTACGCCAGAGCCGAGTAATACTGCTGTAACGTCTGTATTTAAATCTTTTGCTAAGTCTTTACCTTTTCCAAGTAATTCGAATGCAACGCCGTCTAATACGTTATCTACCTGCTGTGCAAAGACATATACTCCTTTATATTCTTCTAAACCCATCTTGTTCACCACTCTTCCTTTATTTCTTATATAATATGTTTCTCTTTGAATTTTTCGATTAAGTTTGCAACTAATGTATCTGCGGAATCACCTTCTAACATTTCGCCTGCACCCTTCGGTACTTTATCAGATGCTTTTGCGATCTTTGTAGGTGAACCTTTAAGACCCAGGTTAGAATCATCTACATCCTTTAAGTCTGCTCTGCCCCATACGGTAACTTCTTTGTCATAAGCATCGAAGATTCCGCCCGGAGTCATGTAACGCGGCTCGTTTAATTCAGATAATGCAGTAACGAGGCAAGGCATTTTTGCCTTTACTTCATGATATCTGTCTTCATACTGACGCTGTACGATCACAGAGTCTCCTTCTACCTTGATATCCTGTGCATAAGAGATAACCGGAAGTCCAAGATGTTCTGCAATCTGCGGACCAACTTGAGCGGTATCTCCATCGATAGCCTGACGGCCAGTGATGATAAGATCATATTCAAGGTTTCTGATCGCACCAGCAATTGTAGTAGAAGTAGCCCATGTATCAGCTCCACCTAATACTCTGTCTGTTACAAGGATTCCCTTGTCAGCGCCCATTGCCATTGCTTCACGGAGAACTTCATCTGCTTTCGGAAGTCCCATGGTAAGTACGGTAACTTCTGCACCATACTGATCTTTTAATCTAAGTGCTGCTTCCAGACCGGCTTTATCATCCGGATTCATGATTGTAAGCATTGCAGCTCTGTTCAAAGTACCGTCCGGATTAAATTTAACTCCGCCTTTAGTATCCGGTACCTGTTTTACACATACAACTATTTTCACGGTAATTTCACTCCTTGTTTTTATTTTTTATTGTTTACGAACGCGGAGCGAACTCAAGATGCTTCGCATCTTTCGTGCGCGTTGCGCCCTCAAATGTCTGTCAGAACAGTCCTGCTCCTGCAAGCATGACATGCCTATTCTGACCGCCATTCTCACTCCGCTGGATCACGACTATTTCAATAATGCGCCAGAGATAACCATACGCTGAACTTCAGAAGTTCCTTCGTAGATCTCAGTGATCTTAGCATCACGCATCATACGCTCTACATCGTATTCTCTGATGTATCCGTATCCACCGAATAACTGAACAACTTCTGTTGTAACTGCCATAGCGGTTTCTGCTGCGAACAGTTTTGCCTTTGCAGCTTCTACAGAATATACTTTCTGTGTAGCCTTAGCCATTGCAGCTTTGTATACTAAAAGCTTTGCAGCTTCAATTCTTGCAGCCATATCAGCCAGTTTGAACTGTGTATTCTGCTGCTGAGCGATAGAACGTCCGAACTGTTTTCTTTCTTTTGTATATTCGATACAACGCTCTAAAGCACCTTCTGCGATACCAAGTGCCTGAGAAGCGATACCGATACGTCCACCGTCAAGCGTATGCATAGCGATCGGGAAACCTTTTCCTTCCGGTCCGAGAAGATTTTCCTTCGGGATTCTGCAGTCTTCGAAGATCAGTTCATAAGTAGATGATCCGCGGATACCCATCTTCTTTTCTTTTGTTCCGAAGGAGAATCCCGGAGCACCCTTTTCTACGATAAATGCAGAGAAGTTTTTCTTCTTTCTGCCTCTCTTGTCTTCTGTGATGCTTGTGATAGCGATTACGATGTAAACATCTGCAACCTTACCGTTTGTGATGAAGCACTTAGAACCATTTAATACCCATTCGTCTCCATCTAATACAGCCTTTGTCTGGCATCCCTGTGCATCAGTACCAGCACCCGGCTCAGTAAGACCAAACGCACCGAGTTTTTCACCCTTTGCAAGCGGAGTAACGTATTTCTGTTTCTGTTCTTCTGTACCGTAGGTCATGATCGGATCGATACACAGAGAAGTATGTGCTGATACGATAACACCTGTAGTAGCGCATACTTTGGATAACTCTTCTACGCACATAGCATATGTAAGAGGATCACAGCCCTGTCCGCCGTATTCCTTCGGCACCGGGATTCCCATGAATCCGTATTTTGCCATTTTATCAACTGTTCCCTGCGGGAATACTTCTGTCTCATCAACTTCCTGAGCCAGAGGTTTTACTTCATTTTCAGCAAAATCTCTGAATAAGGATCTTGCCATTTCATGTTTTTTGTCTAAACTGAAATCCATGATTTAACTTCCTCCATATAATTTAATATTACTGTGCATCAATCGCTGTCTTTGTACGGTCAGCGTTGTATACATAGAAACCTTTTCCACTCTTAACACCAAGGTTTCCGCCGCGAACCATCTTACGGATCAACGGGCATGCACGATATTTGCTGTCACCTGTTTCATTGTAAAGTACATCCATGATCGCAAGGCAGATATCAAGACCGATAAAGTCACCTAATTCAAGAGGTCCCATCGGATGATTTGCACCAAGCTTCATAGCTGCATCGATACCTGCAACATCAGATACACCTTCCATCTTGATGAAAGCTGCTTCGTTGATCATCGGGATTAAGATACGGTTTACAACGAAACCAGCAGCTTCGTTTACCTGTACCGGAGTCTTTCCGATTTCTTCAGAGATCTTCTTGATAGCTTCTACTGTTTCAGCCGGAGTATTTACACCTGCGATTACTTCAACAAGCTTCATACGGTCTGCCGGGTTGAAGAAGTGCATTCCGATCATCGGACGGGTAAGTCCGTTTCCGATCTCTGTGATGGAAAGGCTGGATGTGTTGGAAGCGAAGATGCATTCCGGTTTTGCGATCTTGTCTAATTCGCCAAAAGTTGTCTTCTTAACTTCCATATTTTCAAATGCAGCTTCTACGATCAGGTCGCAATCTGCACACAGATCTTCTTTTAAGCCCGGAGTGATCTTTGCAACGATCGCATCTACTGCTTCCTGGGTCATTTTTCCTTTTTCTACCAGTCTCGCATAACCTTTTGCGATCTTTTCTTTTCCGGCATCAGCCCACTCCTGCTTGATATCGCAGAGAGCTACTTCATAGCCTTCTACCTGGGCAAATGCTTTTGCAATACCCTGTCCCATGGTTCCTGCACCAATAATACCTACTTTCATGATATATCCTCCTTGTGAGATTAGAATTTTTAAATAATTCCAGTACTATTTTAACACAATATCCGGGAAGCAGTAAATACTTCCCGGGTAAATCATCTATTTTCTTTTTTGAGAAAATTAATCTCTTTCTACGATTGTAGAGCAGCCCATTCCACCACCGATACACAGTGTTGCAAGACCTTTCTTTGCATCTCTCTTCTGCATTTCATGTAATAAAGTAACAAGGATACGGCAGCCAGATGCTCCAACCGGATGTCCGAGTGCAATTGCACCACCGTTTACGTTTACTTTAGACATATCGAACTTCAGATCTCTTGCTACTGCAATAGACTGAGCTGCGAATGCTTCGTTTGCTTCGATCAGATCCATATCATCGATAGAAAGACCTGTTCTCTCTAATACTTTTCTTGTGGAAGCAACCGGGCCTACACCCATGATTTCTGGTTCAACACCGCCAAGTGCTCCTGCTACCCATGTAGCCATCGGAGTTACACCAAGTTCTTTTGCTTTTTCTTCGCTCATAACAACGATCGCAGCAGCACCGTCATTGATACCGGAAGCGTTACCTGCTGTAACAAGTCCGCCTTCTTTGCCGGAGCAACATCTTAAGTTAGCAAGAGATTCTTTTGTTGTTCCTGCACGAGGTCCTTCGTCTTTTGCGAACATAACAGTTTCTTTCTTAACCTTAACCGGTACCGGAACGATTTCATCGTCAAACTTGCCTTCTGCCATAGCTTTTTCACATTTCTGCTGGCTGTTTGCTGAGAACTCATCCAGTTCTTCACGGGTAATGCCATATTTATCACATACGTTTTCAGCAGTAATCATCATATGATAATGATTGAATGCATCTGTAAGTGCATCATTTACCATGGTATCGATGATCGTTGCATTGTTCATACGATAACCAAAACGAGCTTTTGTCATAGCATACGGAGCCATGGACATATTTTCCATACCACCGGCAACAACGATGTCAGCCTGACCTGCAAGGATCTGAGCTGCTGCTTCGTTTACACATTTCAGACCAGAACCGCAGACTACGTTTAAGGTAACTGCCGGAACTTCGATCGGTAAACCTGCTTTGATGGATGCCTGACGTGCAACGTTCTGTCCCTGTGCAGCCTGGATAACACATCCCATTAATACTTCATCAACCATTTCCGGTTTAACGCCGGCTCTGTTTAATGCTTCCTTAATAACGATTGCTCCTAATTCCGGTGCCGGAGTATTGCTTAATGCTCCACCCATTTTTCCGATTGCCGTACGGCAAGCGCCTGCTAAAACAACTTTCTTTGCCATTGTCTCGTCTCCTTTTCTTCTTTGTTTGTTCAAGATTTAATATAGATGTTAATTTTTTAACAATCTTTTGAAAAAAAATAAAAACGCCGCATTTTTCGGCTCTTTTTTACATGACTAGAATAGCATATATTTCCTTCCTTGGCAAGGTATAAAATATTTTTTTCTGTGCCTGATGACGTTTTTGTATATTCTATTTAATTTATTTCGAATAAGTCCAAAAAAAGAAGAACTTTTTGTACATTCTCACAAATAAGTCCCTCTTTTTCCTTCACAGCGCGCTAATAAAAAACGTGGTTGCCGATCACACTTCCCTGTATTACCCCATTGTTCTGCCTGAAATGCAGGTATCCGTTCGTAATGTTTCCGTTTAATACCTCCTGCGCCGCCTGACTGCACGATGCAGAGGTAAGCCCGGAGCCGAGCACTGTCGCAAGCCGCCCGCTCGCCACCGGCGAAAACTGTCCGCTCTGATAGATCACGCCGGATATGGAATTCGGATATGCCGAACTGCGCACACGGTTCATGACTACACTGCCCACCGCAAGCTGGCCTTCATAGCTCTCTCCGCCCGCTTCACAATAGATAAGTGCCGCAAGCAGTTCTTTGTCTCCTCCCGCCACGCTGACCGGAGTACTGCTTCCCCCTGCGCTCGCTGCTGCCGCTTTTGCCGCCGCAAGTTCTTCCTCCTGCCGCTTGATCTCCGCTAACCTCGCTGCATCTTCTCTCGCCTTCTGGATCTCAAGTTGCTGCTCATATGCCTGCTGCTCCTCGATCTGTCTTTGCAGGTCATCTGCGACGCTCTGCTGGTCAGAGATGCTTGCGGTATACTGGGAAATGCTTGTCTGTGTATCGGTAATGACCGTTGAAAGCTCATTTTGCTTGTCACTCATCTGCTGTTCTAAGGCAACAAGCTCTGCCTGTTCTGCTTCCAGCTGTGTCTCCGCTGCCGCGATGTCTGCCTGTGTCTGCCGGTAGGAATCTAACATCTGCCTGTCATACGCCGTGATCTCTCCTACATAATCTGCTTTATTTAAAAAATCAGAAAATGAATCTGATTGAAACAAAAGCTGCATAAAGGTGTCATTTCCATTTTCATACATGAACTGAATGCGAAGCTTCATATCCTGATACTGCGTATCCGCCTGCTGTATCGCTGCCGCAAGCGCTGCCTGGGTATCCGCGATCTCCTGATTTTTCTCGGTAATATCCGACTGCGTCTGCTCTAAGGATGTACTGATATCCGTAAGCTGCTGATTGAGTCCCCCCAGCTTTTCTTCCATCTCACTCTTCTGCGCATTCAGACTGTCGATCTGGCTCTGTGCATCCTGCATCTGCTGATTTAAACTATTGATCTGGTTTTGTGTATCTTCCAGCTTCTGCTGCGTATCTGTCTTTTTGTTCTTTGCCCCTGCATAGACCGGAAGCGACACGGTAAGCGCCGCGCACAAAACACATGCTGTCATTCTTTTTAATCTCTTTTGGTTTAAAAGAAATCTGTGCATTGGTTCCCCCTCTGTTTTGGAAATTATATCTGAAACAGATTATACATTATTGTATTTCAGGTTTCAATATGCTAAAATTCTTTACATAAATAGAAAATACCGTATACTACTTTTACGCAATATACAGATCAGGGAGGGTATTTATTATGCAATTTGTAGAAACAAAAGATTTAAGGCCCGGCATGCGCCTTGCGAAACCTATCTATAACAAGAACGGCGTTCTTCTCTATGAACGCGACACCAGACTGAGTGTTCAGGTTATCAACAACATTCAGAATTTCATGCTGATCGGCGTTTATATTCTGGAACCGGCAGAACCGCTTCCGGCACTTTCCAAAGAAGAACTGGATTTTGAACGTTTTCAGACCATATCCATGTTCCAGTTGCGCAACAACGTAAACCTGTTAAAGAACGAGAATCCGCCAACCACACTGGGACTTCTTGTAGAAGACATCATCCGTGACTATGGTTCTTTGGATCACAAGCTGCATTTCACCCAGAATATCCGCAGTTCCGGTGATTTTGTATACAAACATTCCATCAGCGTTGCCATTCTTGCCGCGATGATTTCCCATACACTCGGAGCTTCCGCAGCGATCCAGCGTTCTCTGGTAACTGCCGCACTGCTTTATGATTATGGTTATATTTTTGTTCCGCAAGAGATCTTAGACAAAGGGGACGATCTGACCGCAGAAGAAATAAAACTGATCCAGAGCCACCGCGCTTCGGCATATGAGCTTTTAAACAGCCTGTCTGCCAACTTTGAATTTCCGGATAAAGCTCTTGCGTATGTCTCCCAGATGGTACGCTACGATCTGCATCCGACTCTGGAAACACTTGCCGGAGACGCACGTATCGCATGGTTAGACGGCACAAAGATCTTACAGGTCGCAGATGCCTTCGACCGCATGACTGCCATGCGCTTAAATGGCAGCCCGATTTCAGAACTTTCGGCAATCCGCCGCCTTTTGGATCAGCCGGAGGCTTATGATCCGGATGTCGTAACTGCACTTGCCAAGAGCATTCACATCCTTCCTCCTGGAAGCTGTGTCGACCTCATGAACGGCAAAAAAGCATTGGTCATTGATGACACCAAGAGAGATTTTGCACACCCGCTGTTACTGCTGTTCTCTGACAATTCTCTTTATGATCTGAGCGAAGCAGGTTCCGACAGTGCCTTCCAGATCCGGGATGTCATGAAAACCATGGATAACCGTATCGTTATGGATGAGGAAACCTTAAAACAGTTTGTCCCGGATGAACCGTTAAAAGCTACCGCAGAAAAATTCCGCAAAAAGAAACGCAGAAAAATACTCCGTGAAAAAGCACACGGCCAGGGATAAAACATCACAAAGAACCAAAAGAACTGCCGCATCATCAGACCCGATGATGCGGCAGTTCTTTGTTTCTTTTTCTATTTAGTTGCTGCCCTGATCCTTTACTTTTGCAATATCGATCAGTGTCAGTGTATCTTCTGCGTTTTCCAGACTGGTCGCCAGTGCATTTGCCGTATCCATAGCTGTGATGACATTGACACCTGTCTCGATCGCATTACGGCGGATCAAAAATCCGTCTCTGGATTTGTCACGTCCCTGTGTCGGAGTGTCGATGACCAGATCGATCTTGTGTCCCAAGATCAGATCCATTACATTCGGAGACTCCTGGGAAATCTTATTGACACGGCGCGCATCCACGCCTTTTTCCTGTAAAAACTTCGCTGTGCTTCTGGTTGCGTAGATCTTATAACCCAGTTTTTCAAAACGCTTCGCAACTTCCGCCGCTTCCGGTTTGTCCGCATCTTTTACGGTGATGATCATCTGCTTATATTTCGGCAGTTTGACACCTGCGCCGAGGAATGCTTTATAGAGTGCTTCGTTGAAATTCTCCGCAATTCCAAGACACTCACCGGTGGATTTCATTTCCGGTCCAAGGCTGATTTCTGCACCGCGGATCTTCTCGAAGGAGAATACCGGCATCTTGATCGCAAAATAATCTGCCGCCGGCTGAAGTCCCGGTTCATAGCCCAGATCACGGATCTTCTTACCGATGATGACTTCCGTTGCAAGATCAACGATCGGAATGCCTGTTACTTTGCTGATGTATGGTACAGTTCTGGAAGAACGCGGATTTACCTCGATGACATAAACTTCTTCACCCATGGCAATGAACTGGATATTGATCAGTCCGATGACATGCAGTGCTTTTGCCAGTCTTCTGGAGTATTCTGCGATTGTTTCCTTTACTGTATCGCTGATCGTCGGCGCCGGATATACGGAAATACTATCTCCCGAATGGACACCGGTACGCTCGATATGTTCCATGATACCAGGAATCAGAATATCGGTTCCGTCACATACCGCATCGACCTCGATCTCTTTACCCTGCAAATATTTATCAACCAGAATCGGATGATCCTGTTCGTAACGGTTGATGACCGCCATAAATTCTTCGATCTCTTCATCGGAAAATGCGATCTGCATACCCTGGCCGCCAAGTACATAAGACGGGCGGACCAGTACCGGATAGCCCAGACGGTTTGCAACTGCCTTTGCTTCTTCCGCTGTGTATACGGTTCCGCCGGCTGCTCTTGGAATTCCGGTCTCCTCTAAGATCTTATCAAATAACTCTCTGTCTTCTGCCGCATCGACATCCTCTGCCTTCGTACCGAGGATCGGAACACCCATCTTCATCAGGCTCTCCGTCAGCTTAATCGCCGTCTGTCCGCCGAACTGTACGACAGCCCCGTCCGGATGCTCAACATTTACGATATTTTCCACATCTTCCGGTGTGAGCGGTTCAAAATAAAGCTTGTCCGCAATATCAAAGTCGGTACTTACCGTCTCCGGATTGTTATTGATGATGATCGTTTCATATCCTTCTTTTGCAAATGCCCAGGTTGCATGTACAGAACAGAAGTCGAACTCGATACCCTGTCCGATACGGATCGGGCCGGAACCAAGTACCAGCACCTTCTTCTTCGGGTTGGTCTTAATCACTTCATCCTCACTGCCAAAGCAGGAATAATAGTACGGTGTGGTCGCTTCAAATTCAGCCGCACAGGTATCTACCATCTTAAATGCTGCGGTGATGCCGTTTTTGTAACGCATCTCTTTGATATCTTCTTCGCATTTTCCGGTCAGTTCCGCGATAACATTATCCGGGAACTCGATGCGTTTTGCTTCTTTTAAGAGTTCTACGGTAAGCGGCTCATTCTTCAATGCTGCTTCCATCTCAACGATGATCGCAAGCTTGTCGATGAACCACACATCGATCTTGGTGATCTCGTGGATCTTCTCATAATCCATCTTCCGGCGCAGTGCTTCTGCGATCACCCAGATCCTGCGGTCATCTACGACATGAAGCTGTTTTTCCAATTCTTCATCGGAAAGTCCGGTAAAATCATAGGACATCAGACTGTCTACATGCTGCTCTAAGGAACGGATCGCTTTCATTAACGCCCCTTCGAAATTGGTGCAGATACTCATGACTTCTCCGGTTGCTTTCATCTGTGTAGTCAGGGTACGTTTCGCAGTGATAAATTTATCAAATGGAAGTCTCGGAATCTTGACTACGCAGTAATCAAGCATCGGCTCAAAACTTGCATAGGTCTTTCCGGTGATCGCATTTTTGATCTCGTCTAAGGTATAGCCAAGCGCAATCTTTGCTGCAACCTTCGCGATCGGATATCCGGTTGCTTTGGATGCGAGCGCAGAAGAACGGCTCACACGCGGATTTACTTCGATAACGCAGTATTCAAATGATTCCGGATTCAGCGCATACTGTACGTTACATCCACCGGTGATGTTCAGTTCTGAAATGATCTTCAATGCAGAGGTACGCAGCATCTGGTATTCTTTGTCACCCAGTGTCTGGGACGGAGCTACTACGATACTGTCTCCGGTATGCACGCCGACCGGATCGATATTTTCCATATTACATACCGTGATACAGTTTCCTGCCGCATCACGCATTACTTCGTACTCAATCTCTTTCCAGCCTGCGATACAACGTTCTACCAGTACCTCTCCGACACGGCTTAAACGCAGTCCATTGGAAAGGATGTCGATCAGCTCCGCTTCATTATGGGCAATTCCGCCGCCGCTTCCGCCGAGCGTATATGCCGGACGCAGTACGACCGGATAACCGATGGTGTTGGTGAACTTGATGCCATCTTCTACGTTGTGTACCACGAGGGACGCTGCCACCGGCTCATTTAATTTTTCCATCGTGTCTTTAAATGCCTGACGGTCTTCCGCGCGGTAAATGGTCTCTGCGGTCGTACCGATCAGCTTTACGCCGTGTTCTGCAAGAAATCCGCTCTCGGCAAGCTCCATACCCAGGTTCAGACCTGCCTGTCCGCCGAGTGTCGGCAGGACGCTGTCCGGTTTTTCTTTTAAAATGATCTGTTTTAACACTTCTACGGTCAGAGGCTCGATATAAACCTGATCTGCGATGTTTTTATCCGTCATGATCGTTGCCGGATTGGAGTTGACCAGACATACTTCCACACCCTCTTCTTTTAAGGAACGGCATGCCTGTGTTCCTGCATAGTCAAACTCAGCTGCCTGTCCGATTACGATAGGACCCGAACCGATTACTAATACTTTTTTGATATCTTTATTTCTTGGCATTATTTCGCTCCTCCCATCATCTCAATAAAACGGTCAAACAGATAACCGGAATCCTGCGGTCCCGGACACGCTTCCGGATGAAACTGTACGGTAAAGATGTTCTTTCCGGTGTATTTTAATCCTTCGTTCGTACCATCGTTTACGTTTATGAACGCAGGCTCTGCAATATTTTTATCCAGTGTATCCGTATCCACTACATAACCGTGGTTCTGTGAGGAAATATAGACACGGCCGGTCGCAAGATCCTTGACCGGATGATTTCCGCCTCTATGTCCGTATTTCATCTTGTGTGTATCAGCTCCGGTCGCAAGTGCCATAAGCTGATGTCCGAGACAGATTGCAAAGATCGGTGTATCCGAATCATATAATTTTTTGATCTCTTTTATGATGTCCGCACAGTCTTTCGGATCTCCCGGTCCGTTGCTGAGCATGATACCGTCCGGATCTGACGCAAGAATCTCCTCTGCGGAGGTATGTGCCGGATAGATCGTCACTTCACAGCCTCTCTCATTTAAAGAACGGGCAATATTGTTCTTCGCGCCGAAATCCATCAGTGCGACTTTCTTTCCTTTTCCTTCTAATACTCTCTTTTCCTTACAGGTGACTTTGTCTACCACATTGCCTGTCCTGTATTCTTTCAAACGGGGAATAATCTCATCTACATTATAATTCTCGTTCGTGGTGATCATACCGTTCATAGTTCCCTTTTCACGTAATATCTTGGTCAGGGCTCTGGTATCGATACCTGCAATTCCCGGTATATCATGTTTTGCAAGAAAATCCTGAATCGTGCCCTCACAGCGGAAGTTGCTCGGCATTCTGGACAGTTCTCTCACAATATAGCCATCCGGCCACGGACGTTCTGATTCCATATCCGGTGTGATCCCGTAATTTCCGATCAACGGATAGGTCATAACAACCGCCTGTCCCGCATAGGACGGATCAGTCAGAACCTCCAGATAGCCCGTCATGGACGTGTTGAACACGATCTCACTTATGACTTCTTTTGTGGAACCAATGCTGGTTCCAGTAAATACATTCCCATCTTCGAGTATAAGAAAAGCCTTCATTCGTTTACCTGTCCTTTCTAATTTTTCTCAAAAAAAAAGAGGTAAAATACTCTTTTTCATCGATCACTTTTCCGTATAAAGGTATGCAGAACAGGCAAAAAACCATAGTCCTGCTTTTTATACCTAAATTGTAAAAAGTGTATCATATTCAGCCTTTTTTTTCAACCTTTTTCCAGGAACAAAATCTACCGAGATTTTTTTTAATTGTATGTGAAAATTTATTCACTTTGCCAGTCAACACCGGTTTCCGGAAAGTGAGTGTGACTTCAAAAAGATCTCGTCCGTATACTCCCTATTCAAATATACGCTGATGCCTTGTTGTGCATATTTATAAATATTGTTAAGTAAATTATCAAAAAAAACTGCGTGCCTCCTGCAAAGATCGCAGGCATACGCACGCAGCTTTTATTGTTTTTATTCTTTTGTCTGATAACCTTCCAGTCCTCTTATTTCAGCGGATATTTGTCCGTTAATTCCTTAACGATCTCTTTTGCCTGCATAGCTCCGCTCTCACCGTTCTTGATCATGATCGCGATCGCTGCCGCCACCTTATCCATGTCTTCTGCATTTAAACCTCTGGAAGTAACCGCCGGTGTTCCGAGGCGGATACCGCTTGTCACAAACGGAGACTGCGGATCATTTGGGATCGTATTCTTGTTTGCCGTGATATTTACGGAATCCAACAGCTTCTCCACTTCTTTTCCGGTCAGGCCGAAATTAGTCAGATCCACTAACATCAAATGATTGTCCGTGCCGCCGGAAACGATCTTAATCCCGCGCTCGATCAGGCCTTTGCAGAGTGCCTGCGCATTGTCAACGATATTTTTCTGATATACTTTAAATTCCGGCTGAAGCGCTTCTTTAAAGCAGACTGCCTTTGCCGCGATCACATGCATCAGCGGGCCGCCCTGAATACCAGGGAAGATTGCTTTGTTCAGCTTATATTTATCTGCAATCTCTTTATCTCTGCATAAGATCATACCGCCTCTCGGTCCACGCAGTGTCTTGTGTGTCGTTGTGGTAACGATATGTGCATACGGGATCGGGCTTGGATGAAGTCCTGCCGCAACAAGACCTGCGATATGAGCCATATCTACCATGAGAAGTGCTCCGCACGCATCCGCGATCTCACGGAATTTCTTAAAATCGATAGTTCTTGCATAAGCAGAAGCACCTGCAATGATCATCTTTGGCCTGCATTCCATCGCGATCTCCATGACCTTATCGTAATCGATGAATCCCTCGTCATTGACACCGTAAGGAACGACATTAAAATAGCTTCCGGAAAAATTGACCGGACTTCCGTGTGTCAGATGTCCGCCGTGATCCAGATTCATGCCCATGATCGTATCACCCGGTTTTAGCACTGCGAACTGAACCGCCATGTTTGCCTGTGCACCGGAATGCGGCTGTACGTTTACATATTCACAGCCAAAAAGCTCTTTCGCTCTCTCTCTTGCCAGTTCCTCCACAACATCCACGCAGTCGCATCCGCCGTAATAACGGTGTGCCGGATAACCTTCTGCATATTTATTCGTTAAAACGCTTCCCATTGCGGACATGACCGCATGGCTCACCCAGTTCTCTGATGCGATCAGCTCAATATGGCTGTTCTGTCTCTCAAACTCAGCACTGACCGCATCTGCGATCTCTGTGTCAACTGTCTTTATATCTTCTAATGTGTACATATATATCTCCCTTCAAGCGGTTTATTATTACGCATAATTATATAAGAAGCTCTTTTCTATTTCAACCACTTTTAGAAATTCCTTCCAGCATTCTGTTCTTCCGGCATCGGACTTACGGTATAAAAGTCATTGCCAATATCGAAAGTACACAGATATTGAGCAAAAGTGCAAGGGTTAGCTCCATTTTATCGTTCTCTGCGACTTCTCCTTCCGTACTCCGTCTCCCCACAACTGCAAGACAAAACGGCAGAAGCAACGGGATAAAATATCTTCCCTGTACACCTTCTATGATCGGAGCCTGCACTGCTGTCCATTCCACATAAAGACTGGTCAGCACTAAAAGTACCGTACTTAAAATGATAAGCACCGCAAGCCATACAAAGGGCCTGTCTGTCTTTTCCCGCTTTTGGGCATCTCTCGCTAATGCAGCAACCACGACAAACGCAAACAGATACAATAAAATCTCATCCACACTGACATTCAGCCATCCGAGCTTCGTTCCAAGCATCGTATCAAAATAGAACGTTCCCTTTTCTATCAGTGTATTTTTCACAATTCCTATATAGGAAAACGGATGTGTCAGTATGTAGTGCGTCTGCTCTCCGGAATCCACTCCCGGATTAAACTGAAACAGATAACGTGAAGAAATCCGCATCCAACTGCCGAGGAACACTGCAACTGCTGCCATCATGCCTGCCACATGCCCAAAATACTTCTTTTTGCTTCCGAATTGTTCCCTCGGTATCAAAAAGTACAAAAGGCAGAACGGCAGATATACGATCTTGTAGAGACTGACCGCGACCGCAAGCACATACAACGCCGCAAGCTGACACCGTGTGAGCGGTTTGTTTCCACGTTCCCGCAGATATAATACCAATGCCGTCATCAGAAATACCAATGCCGTCACCATGCCATCCGGTGCAAGTGAAATACACTCATGCAGATTCATCGGAAGCAGTGCGATTAAGATCAAATATTTCTTTCCATACGGCATCAGATGAACCGCAAGTGCCATGACGGCACCGATCGTAGCAAAATTAAAAATCCTTCCCATCAAAAACAGTATCCAGACTTTTCCCGTGAAAAGCTTTGCCAGCGCAATCCCGCAAGACTGCGGCAGATAAGACAGCGGCGAATATAATGCCGTTGCATTGAAGCTGTGTCCGACTTTATTTTCTTCCGATTCTGTCAGATCCATCTGCTCTTTTACTTCATACTGCGTGATCAGATGATTCTGGGTATTCTCCCATTCCCACGGATACGTGAGCATATAAGCTGCGTGTCCTTCTTCGTCCGTAATATCCGAAATAAAATTGCCGTCTGCAATCTCATATGCACGGAAATAATGTATGGACTCATCCGGCACCATACTAAACGGTATGACACCAAGATAAACCGCACCGAGTCCTCCATACAAAAGTAAAAACACCTTTATATACGAAACATTTTCCCTGTTTAAAAGCCAAAACAGCAGTAGATTTCCTACTGCACAAAGAAAGATAAATACAGCTTTTACAAGAAATCCGCTCACACTGCCGTAAATAAGCTGCAGATCCAATACCATTCCATCTATACTGGAATGATTCCCATTCGGATCTCCCTGCGGATACATACCGAGATTAAGTCCGCCCATGCGGTCTGTAATACAGATTTGAAAGATCCTCCCTTTTGCATCTTTTAATTCTTCATCCAGATAAAGATAAATTCTTCCTGCACTGTCCAGATCTTTTTCCGTCAGCCCGTTCCATGCTTTTTTTATTTTTCCATCCTGTTCCTGTATGGATATATCAAAACGGATCTTAGTCTGATCCTCACCCATACACAGCCGGAAGCCATCAAGCGTGCTCTTCCCGACCAGATATTCCTGCGTTACGGTCTGATCTTTTTCCAAGATAATCTGCTGGCGCAGATCCTCATTTCCGCCTTTATCTGCTTTAAAAATATATCCCTGCTCTATGTGCCCTTCGATCTTAGCAAGCCCGAACACCACACCGAGCACGAAAATAAGTACATAGATAAACACCTTCTTTTTATTCTGTTTCATCACTGCTCTCTCCTCATTTTCATTTCGCCCTCTGTTCTTCCACAAACTGTTTTAAATCCAAAAGCACCTGATCTTTCGTAAACAGATATCCATTCGATCCGCCGAATTTTTCCGCATGAACAGTACGAAAATCATAGTCAAACGGCTCTTTTTCCAGTTCATTCACAAACGTTTCCCCGGTAAGATACTCATAAACTTCCTGCACCGACACCGGTTCCACAGCAAGATTCAGCCTGCAGATCCCCTCTGCCATCGCATGGTCTATATGTTTCCAGAGATACTTTAGCGCATAAAACTGATAGACACTTCTGGAATCCGTGAAATTTAATGCCGAAAATCCAACACGTTTAAAATACGCACGAAGATTTCCCACTTCTTCCTTATCCAGTTCCCTGCATTTATAAAATCCGTTCTCCTGCAAACTATAATATTCCGTAAAAAATGGATCTTTTTTCTTTAATTCCACATATTTTGCCTGATTTAACATAGCAGGGATCACATGAATATAATCATAGATAAAATTCTTTTTCATATTGATCCCGTAGATCGCCGGGAGCCGCACGATCAAATGATCCTTTACATTTTCTTCCACCCACTGTTCCAGATACAGGCGGTTTTTCCCATATGCGGACAATTTTTCCGTCTGAATCTCTGTTGTCTCATCCGCACCGTCTGTTTCCGGATATACTGCGATCGTGGAGATCAGGACGAGTTTTTTTGGTGCGATCTTTTTTATGTTTTCAACCGCGTTTTCTATGATCTTAAAATCCCCTTCCGGGTCCTTGTTTGCCAGAAACATTTCTGCCCGGACACCGGAATAGACTAAAAGCTCCGGCTCACTGCCGAACGCATCTTTGATATTTTTAGAATTGTACTGTCCCGAAAAGGTATGGGAACTGCACAGATTCGAACCGACAAATCCGGTATAACCTACGATTGCATCCATGTTCATCCTCCTACTTTGTGATCTTTTCAATTGATGAAAAAGAATATTTCTGTTTATTAAATATCATCTGCAAAATGAGCGACAGATACTTGATGATGATCGTCAAGATCGAAAACAGACCGAAAAACGCGACTGCAAGAAATAAGATCGTTGTCGTCCAGCCCGGAATCGGATTTCCGAGTGCAAAGACCGCGACCGCATAAAGTGCCGCCGCAACTGTCGCAAGCATCATAAATCCGGTCATCGTGACCGCCGCCTTATAGCCGATATTGGTAAACAGCACCAGTGAATCCACCGCCAGCGTCCGCCGCATTTTTGTCTGCTCATCCGAAAAACTGCGCTCTGATGTCTTCACCGGCGTATAGGAAATACAGTCCGCCAAAAGCCCGCAGTTCGCATAAAGCACCTTCCGGTAAGGAATCGTTTTACTGAGCGAATGTACCCGGTTTATTGCCCTCCGGGAAAGAATGCGGAATGTCTCATTTTGAATCTTATACTGCGTTTTGGAAAAATGGTTGAACACACGGTAGAAAAGATTCGAACTCCATTTATTTTTTCGTACCGCAGAGGCACTCACGATATCATACCCTTCCAGCGAACGGCGGTAAACCTGCATAAAAAGCTCCGTCGGATAATCCATGCATACCGTATCAAATTCAAATACAAAATCACCGATCGCAAGATCCACGCCTGCATTCATGGCAGCTTCAATCCCCTGAAAATAACTCATATGAAGCAGCGACACCACCTCTTTTGCCTTTGTTTTTCCATACGCACGAACCGCTTTTTCACTCCCATCCCCGGAACCGTCATCCACGCAGATGATCTCGTACTTTTTAAAATTAAGGTCAAGCTGTGTATCCAGCCATTCTAAAAACGGAATGATCCCGTTTTCATTGTTATGTACATAGACGACTGCAGAAACAAAATTCGCCTCTTTTACTCTATTATCCATCAATCAGCACCTCATCCAAATCGTATACCGTATTTATTTTTCCGGACAGCACGCTCACAAACGTCGGTCCCTCTGAAAATTTCCGAATAACTGTCGGTCTGGAATCATCGACTTCCGACGACTTTAAGATCGGCTTCATGGAAAACAGAGAGGACTGATACGCAAAATGATACTCGTCCTTCAAATACTTTTTCGCCAGGTTTGACATATAGCTCCACGCACTCTCCGGCCGGTTTTTACAAGCATTACAGTTTCCAAGCTGTGCCGGAGAACAGAAATCCTCATTTTCTTTCTGACAGTCAAAGGTCGGCAGTGTGTCATAGCTTGTCTCATGCGGCGTGAATGTAACCGAAGTCAGCGAATGGAATCCGGTCTTTCCAAATGGCATAATGGAAAAAAACGGGCCGTCCATGACTGTGATCCCGAATTTTTTAAACACTTCATCCACTTCACATAAAATGATCTCACACAGCTCATATTTAATCTGAAACGGTTCAAACCCCAGTCTTGCCAGTATCTGATTTTCAGATGCATAGGTCGCATTCAGCAAAAATCCCGCCGAAAAAATACTGCCGTCTGCCAAAGCCACCTGATAATGTGTTTCTTTCCTGCAAATATCCTTTATCCTTGTGTGAAAATAAAGTTCCACGTTCGGAAGCTTTGCAATCTCCTCTAAAAAGTATTGTTTCAAGATCATTGCATCATAGGTATATTCTTCCGTCAAAAATGCACCATCGCACATCCCGGCATTGAAATATTTTGACACCGCCACTTCCTCACAGCGGATATTCGCCGCACGGCAGAATTTTTCAAACTGCGCCGCGTCCGTACAGGAAAATGCCGCTGATGTAGCATAGATCTGGTCAAACGAGCTATGTACACAAAAACCGTATTCTTCATTAAAACGTCTGAAATAGCCGGCAGATTTGATCGCCGTCGAAAAAGATCTGGGATAATGATATCCCATGTGAACGCGCGCCTGGTTGATATAGGTTGCCCGCATAAACGGCGCATCATCATGTTCGAGAACCGCGACTTTTTCGCCCCGTCTCCCGCTAAACAGCGCAGAATACAGTCCGTACAGCCCTGCTCCCAGGATTATCTTATCGTAATTCATTTCTTCCCCTAACTTTCCTTACTTCACATTATATTTCCGAAACAGGTTTGCGAACAGGATCTTTAACAGCTCACTGTTTCCCTTCACAAACGAAATCTTAGTCGGCACCTTTCCCTGTGCCGGATATGCCCTGGTCACCGGAATCTCACAGGTCTTTAAGCCGAGCTGATCCGCTCGCACTGACAGGTACGCGAGCAGCTCATACGTCATAAAAACGTCACGGAAGATCCCGGTACGAGCGTCTTTTAAATAACGCGCCGAATAGCCCCTGTACGCATTTGTCGTATCCGTATACCATCGTCCCGCGGTCAGTGAAATGACCGGTGCATGCAAAAGCCTTACCGAAAGATATCTGACTTTCGGCGTATTAACTGCCTTTCCGCCCTTTATAAAGCGTGATCCCTGAATAAAGTCATATCCATCTTTTAATTTATCAATGAAACGTCCGACATCCTCAATACTGTCTTTATTGTTCCCGTCAATCGTAACAATTCCTTTGTATCCTCTCTGCTCTAACGCAAAATGAAAGCCCATGCGAAGCTGTGCACCCTGCTTTCCGGCATCCTGCTTCACGAGCAGCGTATTGACACCACGCTTTCTTAATTTCTCCTCATCCGTACAGCCGTCCGTAGAACCGCCATCACAGATGATAATATCTGCGATCTGATCGATTCCCGCTTTTTTTGCGCGGTCAAGTTCCTTCGCTATGCGGTCACCCTCATTGATGATCGGGATCAATACACAGTAATCCGACTGCTTTTGTTCGTATTCCGTACATTCATATTTCGGTACTCCCGGTATTCCTTCATAGATCATGCAAATACCTCCTTAACATAAGATAGTACCGAACATACACTGTCCGCGTCTTCCATCGTCCCCATCTCAACCGATACATAACGGTCATAGCCCAGTGCACGCAACTGCTCTGCAAAATCCTTATGTAAGCTTCGCTCTTTTACTGCCGCAAGATACGGCTCACTGATATGGATGTGATTGATATAAGGAAGATTTTCCTGCGTCAGAAAGAAAAGATCCTCATCATTTGCCAGGATCGTTCCAAAATCCACATTCACTGCAAAACCATCCGATGCCGCTTCTTTTACGAATTCAAAGGCTTCCGTGGTATGATTGATAAAATCCGTTCCGTAGATCGCAGGATTTGCTTCTAAAGAAAGACAGGTATGATGTTCCGCCGCGTATCCTCCGAGTTCCCGAAAGAAACGCAGTGCTGTGTCATGACAGTCCGCCCCGCCGGTCACGCGGTTTTTCGGTGATCCAAAAACCAGATTCGGGCATCCTGCCGCCTCCGCAAAATCAATGGCACTCTTTGTATACGCAAGGAGCGTCTGCCGATCTGTCTCACTGCCAAAAAGCATTTCCGTTCTCCGATACCAGATCGACTGCATGGACACGACCGAAAGTCCGTGTTCTTTTTTCAACTGTTCTGCAAACGCACGTGCCTCATCTAAACGCTCATACGGTGCCTCCGGAAAGATCCTGGTCGGTGCGATCTCAATGCCGTCTATGCCAAGCTTTTGCAGTTTCCCGTACATTTCCGCGTCATGGTCTGCCGTCCATGCAATATTACATACTGATAGTTTCATTTTTTCTCCCTTCGCCGTGCGTTTTTGCACATTATATCATATTTCCGCCAAATGTAAAACCCGCACCCCCGGCATTAAGCCAGATTGCCGCAAAAAGCTGAATCGCAGCAATAAGCGGCATACCGACCACAAAATACCAGTGCCTTGTTTTGTGACGGAATAAATACATCCCCGCCCACGTTCCAAGACTTCCGCCAAGCAGTGCACATAAAAAAAACGTCCGTTCCGAAATACGCCAGGCTTTTCTTTTTGCCCTGCTTTTATCCATTCCCATCAAGATGACACCGATGCCGTTTACAACAACAAGATACAGCAATAAAATCTCTGTTTTCTGCATTCTGATCCTCCTTACGCAGTTTTCCTTCCAAAACTATGAGAAGCACGCTTTGCGAACTTCTCAAGTTATCGCGTAAAACAAAAATGCTTCTGCGGCATCCACACCGCAGAAGCACTTTCGGTTTATTTACTTCTTCTTCATTTTCGCGCCAAGCTTATGGAAAGAGAACCACAGGTTTGTTGCGATACAGATGGACGAATACGTACCACTGACGATACCTACCATGAGCGGCAGTGCAAAATCCTTGATGGATGTCACGCCGAGCAGCCACAGCAAAAATACCATGACAAATGTGGTAAGCGAAGTATTGATACTACGCGAGATCGTCTGGTTGATACTCTTATCCGCGATTTCCTTTAACGCTGCCTCATCCTGCGTGCGTACATTCTTTAATGTCTCACGGATACGGTCAAATACAACGATCGTATCATTGATCGAGTAACCGATGATCGTAAGCATGCAGGCAATAAATGTACTTCCGACTGAAATGCGGAGCAGTGAATAGCAGGTCAGTACAACGAGTACATCATGAAGCAGTGCAAGGATCGCACTCGTTGCAAAACGGATATCATTAAAACGGAACCAGATGTAGATTAACATGAAGATCGTCGCTATAATAACTGCCCATACTGCATCCGAAGTCATTTCCGAACTGATCGTGGAGCTGATGCTGTTGCTGGAGATCGTCTTTTCATCCACGCCAAAATTATCTTCCAGTACCTGATTTAACGCTTCACGTTCATCCAGATCCAGATTTCTTGTCTTAAATACGATCTGTGTGCTGTTCTGGATCTTTTGTGTCTGGATCTCACCTTTTCCGACTACTTCCTGAAGCTTCGGAACGATCTCACTGTCAATCTCACTAAGCGTATAATTTTTGCCGAAATCTGTCGTTGTTGAAGTTCCGCCGACAAATTCCAGACTCAAATTGAGCGCACCTTTTCCATTTGCCTTATTGACACCCATTCCAACAAATCCGGCTGCGATCATTGCAAGTGAGATCACATAAAATACATGACGCTTTGATACAAAGCCGATGATCTTTCTCTCCTTTGTCTTTCCATAGTATTTCGCATCTTTAAAGCCAATCGCATAGAACGCTCTTACGAGAAAACGTGTTACAACAAGTGCAGTAAACATGGAAAGGATGATACCGATCGCAAGTGTATAAGCAAATCCTTTTACCGTACCGGTTCCCTTTATCCCAAGCACCGCCGCCGCAATCAGTGTCGTGATATTTCCGTCTAAGATCGCAGAGAGTGCTTTCTTAAATCCGGTCTCAATGGATGTACGGACTGTCTTACCGGAAGCGATCTCCTCACGGATACGCGCGAAAATAATAACATTCGCATCTACCGCCATACCAATAGAAAGGATGATACCTGCGATACCCGGTAAGGTCAGAGTAACGTCAAATAAGTAGATGATCGCAACAACCAGTGTCGAATAGACCGCAAGCGCGATCGCTGCTGACACACCGGCGATCCAGTAATACACGATCATAAATACCGCTACGAATACAAGACCGATCGCTGCTGCCTGTAAAGCAGTCGAGATTGCTTCGCTTCCGAGCTGCGCTCCGACAACCTCTGACTGTAATTCCTGTAATGTCAGGGACAGAGAACCGATACGGATATTGGACGCAAGTGTCTCTGCCTCTTCATAGCTTTCCATACCGGAAATCTGTGCTGAACCTCCGGTGATCGCTTCGTTGACACGCGGCATACTAATGGTCTGCTCGTCATAGACGATCGGGCAGATCTCACCGACATGTGCAGAAGTAAGATCTGAAAACTTTTTCGTTCCTTCTTCATTGAACTTTAAATCCACCACATATTCCGTAGCACCCATGTTGTTCGTCTGGGCAACTGCTTTTGCAGTTTCAACATCATTTCCGGTCAGGCATACATTTCCGCTTGGGTCCTGAAATTCCAAAGAACCCGGTGTTCCGAGATCCTCCAAGATCTCGTTTGCGTCTGTCACGCCAGGGATCTCAACGGTAATACGGTCATCCCCCTGTTTGTAAACCTGTGCCTCAGTACTGTAAGCCTCAATACGTTTCTGAAGCTTGTAAACCGTATCGCTCATTTCCTCATCCGTCGGATCATCATCCACTACCTGATAGGTAATGCTGACACCTCCTGCAAGATCCAGTCCAAGCTTAATGTTGTGATTCTCTCCCTTGCCCGTGGATGACAGGATAATGGATGCACTGTACGTAAGCCCTGCCAGAATGATAAAGACGGCGACAAGGATTGCGATACCTCTGCTCTTTTTCATTGTCATTTACCTCTCTTGTGTTTTAATCTTCGTCCGCTAATGCTGCTTTTATCATGATCGCGCATTCTACACGTTTTCTCTCAAGCTCACAGCCGACGTCGTATGTATCTGTAATGTTACCGTGGAAGTTATAAGAGTTCGCTGCACATCCGCCGCTGCAGTAAAATCTTGCAAAACAGTCTCTGCATTTTTCCTTTGCATAGACATTGCAGCATTTGAATTCATCCCGGACTTCCGTGTTCTTTACACCTTCGTACACATTTCCCATCAGGAAGTCTTCGTTTCCAACGAACTGATGACACGGATAAAGGTCTCCCCAAGGTGTTACCGCAAGATACTCCGTACCCGAACCACATCCGGAAAGTCTCTTCGCAACACAAGGACCGCCTTCAAGATCAATCATAAAATGGAAAAAGTTGAAATCTTTTCCTTCTTTATGACGTTTAACCATCTCGGCCGCAAGATTGTCATATTCCTCAAAAAGCTGCGGCAGATCTTCCTCGCGGATCGCATAATCATCGGTTTCCTGCGCAACGACCGGCTCCACTGAGATCTGTTTGAAACCGAGATCTGCAAGATGCAGAACATCCTTTGAGAAATCCAGATTGTTATGCGTAAAGGTACCACGCACATAGTAATTGTTCTGGTTTCTGCTGTCCGCAAACTTCTGGAACTTCGGAACGATCAGATCATAGCTTCCCTGTCCGCCGCGGAACGGACGCATACGGTCATTGACCTCTTTTCTTCCGTCAATGCTCAAAACTACATTTGCCATTTCCTTATTGGCAAACTCCATGATCTCATCATTTAAAAGAACTCCGTTTGTTGTAAGTGTAAAACGGAAATTTTTATTGTGGATCTTCTCCTGTTCTCTGCCGTATCTGACTAAATCTTTCACCACCTGGAAATTCAGTGTTGGTTCTCCGCCGAAGAAATCCACCTCCAGATTTCTGCGGTTTCCGGAATTTGCGATAAGAAAATCCAATGCTGCCTTTCCTACCTCGTAAGACATGAGTGCTCTTCTTCCATGATATTCGCCTTCCTCTGCAAAGCAGTAGCGACAGGCAAGGTTACAGTCATGGGCAATATGAAGGCAGAGAGCCTTTACTACGGTCGGACGCTTCTTGAAATCGATGATATAATCTTCATACTCGTCCGCTGTGAACAATTCGCTATTTTCCTTTAACTCGTTCACTTCAGCGCAGGCTTCTTTAATCTCTTCTTCGTTATATTTATCTTTCAGGGCAGCCACGATCTCGTCTGCCGTATGCGTTTCAAACATCGGGATGACATCATAGGTCACGTCATCCACCACATGAATCGCACCGCTGTTGACATCCAAAACGATATTGTAGCCGTTATTTCTATACTGATGAACCACGATGCAGTCCTCTCTTTCTAATTCTGAAAAAATTTCTTCTTGTAAACGAACAAATGACCGCACGCCTTCGCGAACGGTCGTTTGTGCCACACTGTTTTATTCTTGCCCTGTGCTTATTTGCACTGTTCACATGTCTGGTTTCCTACTGTACAGGAAGTCTTGCATGCAGACTGGCAGGATGTCTGACATTCGCCGCATCCGCCTTTTTTTACTGTATTCTGTAACTTTCTTGTATTTAATGTCTTTACGTGTTTCATGTTCGTTCTCCTTTCCAAAAATACCTTTGTATAGTATAGCACATAGTTTTTCATAAGAAAAGCATTTTTTTCATCTTTAACCGAGCACAAAAATGAAATTTTAAATTCCACCTTTCCATCACTTGGTAGAATTTAGTTTTG
>CAYMCM010000014.1:0-42917 GCA_964388945.1 uncultured Roseburia sp. | reverse complement strand
TGTATAATAATGATATTTACTGATCACACTAAGTTCATAGGAAACATATTTGTCCACACCATAAATTTTTAATACTTCATCCAATTTTTCAAGGCGTTCTAAGGCATGTAAGATTTTGTCGTAACCAGCCGCAAGACGCTTTACCTCCGAAAGATCCTCTGCTGAATTATAAAATACACCGATCTTTCCGAAAAGCTGTTTTAATTCCGGATTCAGGGAAAGGTTTGCGACAAATTCCTCTACACCGAAAAAGTTTTTGTTTGCGATCAGATCCTTTAACTCTTCCTCGCTGTCTTCATCAAGTCCTGCCGCATCCATAAGTCCCTGTAAAAACTCTGCATGTCCGATGCCGAGCTGGAACTCTTTTAAACCGGAAGTAAGCAGACATTCCACTGCCATCGCAATGATCTCTGCATCCGCATCCACCGAATCTTCACCGATCAGCTCTGCTCCAAGCTGTGTATTTTCCTTTAAGCGTCCCTGATAACTGTTATTATTGATGAATGTATTTCCCATATAGCAGAGACGGATCGGCAGATCCTCATCCATATAATATTTCACAGCGCATCGTGCGATCGACGGCGTGATATCGGGACGAAGCACCAGTGTATTTCCCTCACGGTCAAAAAATTTATAGAGCTCTCTGGAAGGGATCGTTCCGATCTCTTTTCCGAATATATCAAAAAACTCAAAGGTCGGGGTCTCTATGAAATGATAGCCGTAGCTCTTTAATGTGCTGCGCAGATGATCCTGCAGCACCATTTTTTTCTCACATTCCCCGTTGTAAATATCCCGGACTCCTTCCGGTGTATGAAGTAACTGCTGTCTCATAAAATCCTCCAACTTCCTTTTGTAAGTGTACTTTTTCACCTTCACTTTAGCGTGCTACCATGCTACCACGCAAAAATGCATACCCTATTATATCCAGTATACGAAAAATTGTCAATCCCTCATATCTAAATCCTTCTGCAGTCCATTTAGATAAGGCACTAAAACACCTCGTTCCGTTGATAAAAAGAACGCAGTATCCAGTTCTTCATGCCGGAAACTCTTTCGACCGCCCTCTTTTGCACGATTCCAATACATCAGAAGCTCCGAAAGCCGCAGATAATAAAACTCATTCCTTGCGGTAAATGACACGAGAAAAAATGAGATACCGCCCTGCTTTTCGAAATCTTCCATAAACTTCACCTGATGTTCATGGATATTCTGAAGCGGGAATGTGTCGGTATTGCATTCTTTTGCATCAAAGCAGACCGGGATGCCCTGTACCGCTCCGATATAATCCACGGTACTTTTCTGGTCAAAATAGGCAAGTGTGATATGCCTGGTCTGTTTGTCAATATTGATCGGTGTGATCGGTGTCGGCACTTTCTGAATCAGTGCCAGTCCGTTTTCTAAGTATTTTTCATTGGTCCGGTTAATAAATTCCTCTAACGTTGAACCTCTTAATCCTCTTGAATTCCAGGTAGCCACGATGTCCTCCTTGGGTATAAATCATAGGAAAATTATACCGCAAGAAGAACATTTGTGCAACAAAGAGGATTTATCCATAAATAGGTTCAAAGTCATCCGCACCGTGTCCGCAGAGCGGGCAGATATAATCCTCTGGCAGTTCACTTCCCTGATAGACATAATCGCAGATCTTACAGCGCCATCCAACGATCTTTTGATCCCGTTTTGGTTCTTCAGGCTTCGGCTTTAGCTGATTCTGATACTCCGCATAGGTAAGCGGCGGGTTGTCATTTAACATCTCTGCCCCGGTTATCTCGGCGATAAACAATGTATGAGTGCCAAGATCATACTGTGTCAGAACTTTTGCACTGATAACTGCGCAGGTCTGCCATGTCAGATATGGACTGCCCTGACTGTCTTCTGCCGCTTTCATTTCTTTAAACTTAGGAACATTCCTGCCTGATTGAAATCCGAAATGCTTGATCGTTTCATACGTGCACGTCTTGTCCAACACACTTAAGGCAAAGATACCGCTTTGTTTTATCAGTTCGCAGGTATAGCTTCTGTTAAGGACTGATATCGCGATCCTCTCCGGATCATTTGCGACCTGCATGCAGGTATTGATAATGCAGCCATTGGAAATATCGCCGGCTTTTGTTGATAACATATAAACACCATAGGATACTTGATAAAGTGCTTTCTGATCCATAAGATCTCCCTTCTGAAGCGTTTTCGCTCACTTAGAAAATATCGTATATCCATATTAGTTTTCACGTTATTTTTTATACTTATGCATTATCTTTTTGCAGAGTTCAACACTTTTCCAAAACTCTCCGGCACTGAAGCTGTCACGCTTCTTCCATCCGGAAATTCTAAACGGTAAGCATGCAGCATCTGCCCGCGGATGTTGTATTTTTTCCTTAACGTTACATTCCAGTTATGGTCACCATATTTTTCATCTCCTGCGATCGGATGACCGATGGATGCTAAATGCGCGCGGATCTGATGTGTCCGCCCGGTGATCAGATGTACTTCGAGGAGTGTGATCTTTCCGCATAATTCAACCGGCGTGTATTCGGTCTCAATGTACTTGCTTTCCAGAACTTCTTTCGAATAAATCTGAACCTGATTGCTGCCTTCATCCTTTTTCAGATAGCCGGTGATCTTCTTTTTTTCCGTGACAGTACCTTTCACGATACAGCGGTAATACTTTTTCATGCTGCGGTCTTTTAAGCATTCTGCCATCTCCTGAAGTCCCGGCAGACTTTTTCCTGCGATCAAAAGCCCGGATGTATTGCGGTCTAAACGGTTACAGATGGATGGTTTAAAGGTGCGCAGATCCTCATTGGTCAACGAACCGTTTTCTAAGAGGTAATCCAGGATATATTCATTTGCGGAAACATCGGAAGGCTTTGCTTTTTGGGAAAGCATCCCCTGCGGTTTGTTTATGATCAATATATCCTCATCCTCATAAACAACCGAAAGGGAAACCGGTTTTAACTTCACGTTAAGTTCATCTATGCTTTTAGCAGGATGCCCAGCGAACTTTAAGAAGGTTTCATCCGAAAGAAAAAGCTTTACATGATCCCCTTCCTGTAATTTCTCAGTGCCTTCCGCTTTTTTTCCGTTTAAGGTAATGTTCTTTTTACGGAGCATCTTATAAAGAAAACCGTTTGAAGCTTCTTTCAGCAGTTTATGCAGATATTTATCCAGTCTCTGATTTGCTTCATTTTTCCCAATAATATATTCTTTCATGATTTCTCCAACATTTTGCTATTTTTGTTTCTTTTTGTGCACGTTCCGGATCGGCTTTCGCCCTGTGCTTTTTTTCTTCGCCCCGGATAAATTTCCGGAATGATTTGGTTTCGTGCGTCTGGACCGCGGTTTTTCCATTGTTTTTTTGCTCTTTTCGCTCTTTAATTTACGCGGGCGGATCAGACATTTTTCATGAAATCCAATCAGATCCTCACGTCCGGCTTTGATCAGTGCCTCATGCACCAGATCATAATTTTCCGGATTGCGGTACTGTATTAACGCACGCTGCATCGCCTTCTCATGCGGATTTGTCGCAACATATACCGGCTGCATGGTACGCGGATCAAGTCCGGTATAATACATACAAGTAGAGATTGTGGACGGTGTCGGGTAAAAATCCTGTACCTGTTCGGGCATATATCCGAGATCCCTTAAAAATTCTGCCAGTTCCACGGCTTCTTTTAACGTGGAACCCGGATGTGAACTCATCAGATACGGAACCAGATACTGCTTTTTCCCAAGCTTTTCATTCATGGCTTTGTATTCTTTTACAAATTCACGGTAAACTGCAACCGGAGGTTTTCCCATTTTTTCCAGCACGGCATCCGAGATATGCTCCGGTGCCACCTTGAGCTGACCACTTACATGATGTTCACAGAGTTCCCGTAAGAAAGTACGGTCTTTGTCCTCTAAAAGATAATCAAACCGGATACCTGACCGGATAAAGACTTTTTTTACCTTTGGCAATGCACGCAGTTTATGCAGCAGTTCGATGTAATCTTTGTGATCTGCAGTCATATTTGCACACGGCTTTGGGAAAAGACACTGTTTGTTCGGGCAGGCTCCTTTGGTAAGCTGCTTTTTACATGCAGGTGCACGGAAATTTGCAGTCGGTCCTCCGACATCATGGATATAACCTTTAAATCCCGGATCTTCCGTGATCAGTTTTGCTTCTTCTAAAATAGATTCCTGGCTCCGCACCTGAATGATCCGTCCCTGATGGAAAGTCAGTGCACAAAAACTGCATCCGCCAAAGCAGCCCCGGTTACTGATCAGACTGTATTTTACCTCGGAAATGGCAGGTACTCCGCCTGCGCTTTCATAACTCGGATGGTAGGTACGCATATAGGGAAGTGCATAAACCTGATCCATCTCTGCCTCAGACAACGGTTTTTGCGGTGGATTCTGTACCACAAACATTTTTTCGTCATATGTCTCAAACAGTCGTTTCCCGGAAAATGGATCGGTATTACAATACTGTGTATAGAAACTTTTTGCATAAGTGCGCTTATCTGCCTTGATATCTTCAAAATGCGGCAGTTCGACCGCATCATAAATATCCTTGCGGTTTCTGGTCTTATAGACCGTACCATCGATAAAGGTAATATCCTTTACTTCAATTCCGCTGTCTAACGCTTCCGCAATCTGTATCACACTGCGTTCACCCATACCATACATAATGATATCCGCACCGGAATCCAAAAGGATCGAACGCTTGACCTTCCCCGACCAGTAATCGTAATGTCCGAGTCTGCGCAGACTCGCCTCGATCCCTCCAATCAAAATCGGCGTATGCTTATAAGTCTGCCGGATCAGATTGCAGTAGACGATCGTTGCATAATCGGGGCGTTTTCCCATCACACCGCCGGGAGTAAAGGAATCCATACTCCGTCTGTGCTTGGATACCGAATAGTGATTTACCATCGAATCCATATTTCCCGCAGTTACAAGAAATCCAAGACGCGGTTCACCGAAGACAGAAATACTGTCCTTATTCCGCCAGTCCGGCTGTGAAATGATACCGACCGTATATCCATGCAGCTGCAAAATACGGCTTATAATGGCATGTCCGAACGAGGGATGATCCACATAAGCATCCCCGATCACATACACAAAATCAAACTGTGTGATGTGCTCCCTTTCCATATCTTTTTTTGAAATAGGTAAAAATCCATTACTCATGATTCAATTCCTCATACGAATGATCCAACACCTGTTCATAAGATGTAATATAATAATCTGCCAGTTTCTTTTTTGTGTCCACCAGATCGGCGGAATACGCATCCTCAATGGCACACACGGTCATTCCCGCGTTTTTTCCCGCCAGAATACCATTTGGAATGTCTTCAAATACCAGACAGTCCGCCGGATCTACATGTAAATGCTCCGCCGCACTTAAAAACACATCCGGCGCCGGTTTTCCTTTTTTGACTTCATCCGATGTCTGAAACACATCAATATACGCATACAGATTATGCGCAGCTGCGACAGCATTTAAAAGATCTCTGGAATTACTGGTTGCGATTCCGGTTCGGATGCCCTGTGCCTTTAAATACCGTAAAAAAGAAAGTGCTCCCGGTTTAAACGGAACTTCTTTTGCGTATTTTTCCCGCGCCATATCATTCCATATCACTTTCAATTCCTCCGGTGTTTCTGAAATTGGAAATGCATTAGAAAAATACTCTGCTGTCTCATCAAAACTCTTGCCTTCGATCTGCGCCTCAAGGTTTTTCGGATAGGCAATACCTTTTCCTGCTAAAAATTCCATATCAATGCCCTTCCACATCCACATGGAATCGACCAGTGTACCATCTAAGTCAAATATCACTGCTTTTTTACTTTTTAACATATCTGATTTCCCTTCAAATCTTCGATTTCTTTTTGGGTGAGCGGTCGGTACTGCCCACTTGCCAATGTTTCATCCAACGTAAGTGTTCCCATGGAAAGCCGCTTTAAATATAAAACTTCCTTCCCAACGGCTTCGAACATACGTTTTACCTGATGAAATTTCCCCTCCGTAATCGTAAGCGTGATCTCAGATATTTCTCCGGCATTTAAGATCACAAGCTTTGCTGGAAGTGTCGGATGCTTCTCTCCGATATCCAGTCCGTTTTTCATCTTTTGTACATCCGTCTCATCCACATGACCTTTCACTTTTGCAAAATAGGTTTTTGCTACGTGCTTTTTCGGCGCAAGCAGCTGGTGCGCCAGTTCCCCATCATTGGTAATGAGCAAAAGCCCCTCCGTATCGATGTCCAGCCTGCCGACTGGAAACAGATTCTTTATATTTTGCTCTGTCAGAAGATCCAACACAGTCTTGTGTAGTCCATCTTCCGTGGCAGACACACATCCTGCCGGTTTATTTAACATAAAATAAGAAAACTTCTCATACGAAACCATGATACCGTTTACAAGGATCTCATCTTCATTCGGCATCACTTTAAGCTCTGGCCGCTTTGCCGTTTCTCCATTTACCGTGACCAGTCCTTTTTTAATTTTCTCCTTGATCTCACTTCTTGTTCCGATACCCATATCGGCAAGATATTTATCCAGTCTTAAACTTTTCATGTTCTTTCCTTAATAATCATAAACTAATTTTTTTTCATCGAGTGTGCGTAAGATCCAGTACGGATTTACGCTGACTTCGTTTCCATCCACATCATTGATATAGATTCCCACATGCAGGTGTACCGGAAAATTTCCAACGGTTCCCGGTGTGTCTCCATATCCACTGTCACCCATAAATCCGATGAGTTCCCCGGCTTTTATCTCATCTCCGACCTTAAACTCCGCAGCATATTCTGCAAGATGCGCATAATAAAAATATCCTCCGTTTGGACTTCGGATACCGATGCGCCAGCCTCCAAGCCGCAGCCATCCGACCGCCTCCACTACACCGTCTGTCATGCTGACGACCGGATAAACACCACGTTCATTGACAGATGCCATGATGTCACATCCTTCGTGACCACGCTTTCCGCCAAAGGTACGGCTCTGCATCCATGAATCTGAATAGCTCACATCCATATTTGTATTGACCTGCGGCCGCGGCACCGGAAAATAAGTTACATCCTGCCAGACCGCATCAATATAAGACGTAAATTCTTCCCAAATGGGATTGTTTTTCCTTGTCAGTCTTTTTTTCAAATCTGCCGCTGTGTCCGGATCGGTATCTCCGGTGACAAAATAGCCGAACAATCTGCCTGCAAACGCATCTTCATCTTTTTCATCCAAAATCGCATCATAAACCGAAAGCGGAACCTGTTCATCCCGAAAACACTCATAGATACGGTCACGGTCAATCACACATGCAAATTCTGCCTCGCGTTCTACATGCGCCAAAAGCTGAACATCCAGACAGACCAACCCGATAAACAGAAGGAATCTGTATTTTTTCATTTTCGCACACTTGTCATATCATTTCTTCCTTAAAAATATATTGAAGTATGAGAAAAACTATTTCAGTCATTTTGGTATTTATTTTTATTCTTTTTATACTGCTGTTTCCAGAAGTAACCGTGCAGGCTGCCGCAGACGGGCTTATGCTCTGGTATACCTCGCTGCTCCCGACGCTTTTACCGCTTAGTATCTTATCGAATATCCTGATTGCATCCGGATATTTTCATTATATCACAAAATATCTCTATGCAGTGATAAAACCGATTTATCCGATCAGCCGATCCGGGGTGTTCCCATTGTTCGCCGGTCTGCTATTTGGTTTTCCGCTGGGTAGTAAGATCACCGCAGACCTCGTAAGCAGTCATGAAATGTCAAAAGAAGAAGGCAATGTTTTAATCTGTATCTGCAATAATTTAAGTCCGGTTTTTCTAAACGGTTATGTCTTCCGCGTATGCTTAAAACGCCCGGAGCTTCTGCCGGCAGGGATTGCCGCCATCTATCTTCCGCCGCTTTTATACGGCTTTTTTGGACTGCGCCGCTACAAAAAAGAAATGTATCCCCAGAATACAAAAAGTCCGGCATCACGATCTCAACTGAATTTCGAAATCATTGACGCCGGTATTCTAAACGGGTTCGAAACGCTCACCAAACTGGGGGGCTATATCATGTTCTTTTCCATTTTGACCGCTTTTATCCGCATGTTCTCATTCGGCAGCAATCTTACCCAAACGATCCTAGCAGGTATTCTTGAAGTGACGACTGGCATCCATGAAACTGCCGGAATCGACTCCTTTTCGCTGCGTTTTGTGCTCGCCCTCGGTTTTACCGCGTTTGGCGGGATCTGCGGCTTGGCTCAGACATCTTCCATGATCAAGGATGCCGGACTTTCTACCATGCATTATCTGAAAATGAAGCTGGTCTTTGCCGTAGCCAGTATGTGCATCAGTATATTGCTGCTTTCCTTTCTGCCTTAAAAATCAGAATGTCTCTAAGAAAGCATATCGGTATTTAAATTTGTTTCGCTGTTTTCCGGTTTTTCCTGCGCATCGGAAGGCTGCTTTTCTTCTTCCCCGCTCTCCGCTATAATCTCCTGCGGCATTAATTCCGCACGGTTCGCAGTCACGATATTCATGCAATCCTGAAGTGAATTGATGAGATTATCATATCTTGCATGGGAAGAATCGATTGCATGAGAAAGAATCTCCTCTGTACTTTTTAACAGTTCATCCGTATAGCCGATCGCACCCATCCGGATATCATTCGCATCACTGGTCGCCTTATCTAAGATCTCCTGCGCCTGTTTTGTTGCGATCATGACCACCTCGTTTGCCTGCGCATACGCCTGCTGCATAATCTGATGTTCGTTGACTAACTCGGTTGTCTGTACCTCTGCCTGCGCAATGATCGCATCTGCTTTCGCCTGTGCGTCTGCCAGAATAGCTTCCTTGTTACTGATGATCTTCTGATAACGTTTGATCTCTTCCGGTGTCTTCATGCGAAGCTCTGTCAGCAATTCTTCCAGTTCTTCTTTATTAACCAGAATCTTCGTACTGGATAATGGCTGAAATTTACAGCTGTCTATGTATTCTTCAATTTCTTCTATGATCTGTTCCATCCTGCTGCTCATGTAGACCGCTCCTTTTTACTTTGTTATATGATACTTTGCATAAATTTTATCAATGATCTGCTTCGGGACAAACTGGGAAATATCACCGCCATAAGAAGCAAACTCTTTTACAATAGTAGAACTAAGATATGCATATTCCAGACTGGATGTCAAAAAAACCGTGTCAACCTTCGGGTTCACTTTATGATTCGTTTGTGCAATCTGAAGTTCATATTCATAGTCGGAAATGGCGCGTAGTCCGCGGATAATAAGGGTTGCATCGATCTGCTCCATAAAATCCACCAAAAGCCCGTCAAAGGAATCCACCTTTACATTTGGCATATCCTGCGTCATCTCTTTTAACATACTAACACGTTCTTCCACAGAAAACAACGAATTTTTTGCACTGTTGTTCAGCACGCCGACTACCAGCTCATCCACCATTTTCGAAGACCTCTCGATAATATCAAGATGTCCGTTTGTGATCGGGTCAAAACTGCCCGGATAAATTGCTCTTGTCATAATTTCACTTTTCCTTTTGTAAAAATACATGTTTATTGGTTTTATAACATTTTTCTTTCAAAACGGTAAATCCAAGTTCTTCCGCATAAGAAAAATCGGTATCCAGTGCAGCTTCCACAATGATCTTCGCGGATGGTTTCACCAAAGAAGAATTACTTAAAAAGGTCAGTACCTCTTTTTCCAGTTCCTTTTTATAAGGCGGATCCATAAAAATCAAATCAAACCGGTATTTCCCTTCCAATGTGCGAAGGGCGGATATCACATCCATCTGAAGCAGTGTACACGCATCATCAAACTTTGTAAAACGGATATTTTCCTGTATACATGCCGCCGCATTTTTCGCGTTCTCAACAAAAAAGGCTTTCGCCGCACCACGGCTTACTGCCTCAAGTCCGATCTGTCCGCTTCCCGCAAACAAATCCAAAAAATAACAGTCCGAAACATCCTGCTGGATCATATTAAACAATGTTTCTTTAATCCGGTCTGTGGTAGGTCTGGTATCCAGACCATCTATGGTCTTTAACGGCAGACTTCTTGCCGTTCCTGCGATAATTCTCATTTTGTTTCCTCATCTAAATCTAAAATCTTTTCTTTTACAAAATTTAAAGCTTCCAAAACGGCACGCTGTCTTACCATCTGACGGTCTCCACTTAGCAAAAGACGTTTTGCAGAGACATCGCCGTTTAGTGCACAGCCGATATATACGAGTCCGACCGGCTGATCCGGGTTTCCTCCGTCTGGGCCTGCGATTCCGGTCGCTGAAACACAGATGTTGCAGCCGGCTGCTTTTGCTCCGCCTATTGCCATCGCCTCCGCTGTCTCCCGGCTGACCACCGTGTAAGTTTCGATTACTTTAGGATCAACACCGAGCAGTTTTTCTTTTGCCTCATCTGAATAAGTGATGTACGCCTCTTTTAAATATTCAGATACGCCTGCAACATTGATCAGTGTTCCGGCGATGAGCCCGCCTGTGCATGACTCTGCTGTCGTGATCGTAAGATGATGTTCTTTTAAAAGAGATACGACTTCTTCTTCCGGTGTCATTTATTTCTGCTCCTTTAATACCTGCTTATTTTTGATGATATAGTCGATCAGCGATACAACGGTTAAGATCAGTGCCACATATGTTAGGATCACACCGAGAATCTGGAATACTGAATTTTGAATATCAAGGATCAGTACGATGATCATCAGCATCTGAAATACCGTTTTAAATTTTCCCCAGTAGCTTGCCGCGATCACAATCCCATTGTCCGCCGCAATCAGACGGAATCCGCTGATGATAAATTCACGGCTGATGATGATGATGACGATCCAGCTTGCCAGTTGTCCGGTCGCTACCAAACATATCATGGCAGCACAGACAAGAAGTTTATCTGCAAGCGGATCCATAAATTTTCCGAAATTTGTGACTAAGTTATATTTTCTTGCAATCTTTCCGTCTAACATATCCGTCAGGCTTGCCACGATAAAGATCGTCACCGCAATGTATTTTCCATATTCAGGGAAATACGGTGCCAGCATAAAAAATACAAAAAACGGAATTAATATCACGCGAAAAATAGTTAGTTTATTTGGTAAATTCATTTTAGATTATCTCTCCTATCAGATCATATTCATATGCGCCGGTAACTCTCACTTTCACAAAAGCACCGGACATCAGTTCTTCCTCTGTATTGATGAAAATATAGCCGTCCACACCCGGAGCGTCCCGGTAAGTTCTGCCGACATAGGCATTTTCATCCGCAACCTTTCCTTCGATGAATGCCCAGATTTCCTGTCCTTGTAAGGTTTCATTCTGCTCAAAGATGATCTCCTGTTCCAGTTCCATTACATCATCTTTCCAGGTGAGTTTTGTTTCTTCGTCCAACTGATCCTGAAATTCTGCGGCAGGTGTTCCCTCTTCCGGAGAATAGGTAAACGCCCCAAGACGTTCAAATTCCATATCATTAACGAACTGCATCAGTTCTTCATGCTGATCTTCTGTCTCTCCCGGAAAGCCGCAGATCAGTGTTGTGCGTAGCGCAATATCCGGAATTTCTTTCCGTAGTTTTCTTATAATGTGCTCTAAATCTTCTTTACTTGTCTTTCTGCCCATACGTTTTAAGATCGTATCATCCGCATGCTGGATCGGCATATCTAAGTAATGACAGACTTTGCTGTTGCGCTTGATGGACGCGATCAATTCATCATAAATCTCTTCCGGATAACAGTAAAGAATACGGATCCATACCAGTCCCGGGATTTCATTTAATGCGTCAAGCAGCCGGTGAAGACTCTTTTCACCGTAAAGATCCACACCATAAAGTGTCGTCTCCTGTGCGACTAAAATCAGTTCCTTTACGCCGGAAGCCGCAAGTTCTTTTGCTTGTGCAACCAGATCTTCAAGCGGCACACTGCGGTAATTTCCGCGGATGGACGGAATGATGCAGTACGTGCAGTGCTTGTTGCAGCCCTCCGCGATCTTAAGATACGCATAATGTCCGCCGGTCGTTAAGATACGTCCGGTATCAACTTTCGGCAATCCTTCAAGCGCTGCGAAATGCTCGTATTTTTTTCCTTTCAATGTCTCATTCACGGCGTTTACAATGTCGTCATAGGAATTGGTTCCTAAAATAGCATCCACTTCCGGGATTTCTGTCTCGATCTCTTCCCGGTAACGCTCCGCCAGACATCCGGTCACCAAAAGTGCCTTACATTTTCCGTCCGTCTTTAACTGAGCCATTTCTAAAATGGTATTGACGCTCTCTTCTTTTGCATCGTTAATAAAACAGCAGGTATTGACAATAATAATATCTGCCTCATTTTCATCATCTGTAATTTCAATGCCCGCCTTTGCCAGCATACCGAGCATATATTCGCTGTCCACCAGATTTTTGTCACAGCCAAGTGAAACAAAAAGCAGTTTCATGAAAACCTCCATATTGTGAAAAAGGGGAGCCAAATTGTTTTGGACACCCCTCTTTGTTTTTTTACTGTTCGCTTTCTTCGTCGCTTAAGATCTTGACTTTTCCGGTGTAAAGCTCTTCCACTGCGATGGAAAGTGGCTTCTTTCCTGCTGCATGCGGAACCATCGGTTCATCTCCGCCAATGATCTGTCTGGCACGCTTCGCAGTCGCAATCACGATGGAATAACGGCTGTTTACAACCGGTTCCTCACCGATTTCAACGTCATGGTTTACAACTTTCATAAGTTCTACATAAGATGGATGTATCATAAAATTATTCTCCTTTCAGTTCTGATTTAATTTCATTGATAAAATTTATATTACGTGATACCCGAAGCTTTTCTGTCTGAATAATGGAGTGTACTTCTTCCACACAGACATCCAGGTCATCGTTTACCACGAGATAATCGTATGTTTCCACGCCGTCTGCTTCTTCCACAGCTCTGCCAAGACGTTTCTCTACAGTAACGGCATCCTCGGTACCGCGTCCGGTCAGACGCTCTCTTAAAACATCCGCCGATGGAGGTGTCACAAAAAGAAGCAGTGTGTCCGGGAACTTTTCCTTTACCTTTAAAGCACCCTGTATTTCAATCTCCAGGATCACATCTTTTCCTGCTGCAAGCTGTTCTTCGACGTATGCTTTAGGTGTACCGTAATAATTACCGACATACTGCGCATATTCAATCAATGCTTCCTGATCGATCATCTCCTCGAACTGCTCTTTTGTACGGAAAAAATATTCCCGTCCGTCTGCTTCACCCGGACGCGGCTGTCTGGTCGTTGCCGAAATGGACAGTGCATACTGTGTTTCGTATTTTTTTAACAGTTGTTTCATGATCGTACCTTTTCCGGAACCGGAAAAACCGGAAACAACGATTAAAAGTCCTTTTTTCTTCATTTTACTTCACTATTCCTCTGTTTCATTTTCCCTGCCGTTGAAACGGCCTGCCAGCGTATCGGGCTGGAGTGCGGATAAGATCACTTTATTTCCATCCACCAGAATGATTCCTCTGGTTCGCCGTCCCTGTGTCGCATCAACAATTCTGTCTTCCTCTTTTGCTTTCTGGATCAGCCTTTTTGCCGGAGCCGAATCCGGCGTGATAATAGAAACGATCTTGTCTGTATTGACCACGTTTCCGAAGCCAATGTTTAAAAGTCTCGCCATGATACTTACCTATTCTATATTCTGAATCTGTTCTCTTACTTTTTCAATATCGGTTTTCAGATTAATTCCAGTATCAGAGATTGCAAGATCATTCGCCTTTGAAAGGATCGTATTTGCCTCACGATTCATTTCCTGTGCGATAAAATCAAGCTTTCTTCCGATACAACCACCTTTATTCAGTTCTTCTTTCATATTATTGATGTGGCTGCGCAGCCGGACAATTTCTTCGTCCACACAGATCTTATCTGAAAAGATGGTGACCTCGGTCGCAATCCTTGCCTCATCCATACTCGTGTCACCAAGAAGCTCTGTCACCTTTGCTTCCAGCTTTTCACGATAATCGCGCATGATCTCCGGTGAACGCTCCTCGATAAAATCCACATAGGAAAGCATGGTATCGAGTTTTTCCAGCAGATCCTTCTTTAAATGTCCGCCCTCTTTTTCGCGCGATTCCACGAACTGTACGGCAGCACCACGGATTGCACGCTCCAGGATCGGCCAGACTGTGCTCTCATCAATCTCCTGTTCCCCCAGTGTAAACACTTCCGGATAACGGGAAAGTGTGCTTGCCTTAACATCATTCTCAATGTCAAACTGCTCCGCCATGCGCTTTATGTGCTCGAAATATTCCGCGGCAACTGCCTCATTATAATTTAATGTGAAATTATTTTCCGTATAGTCTTCGTAAGTAAAGAACACATCCACCTTTCCACGCTGGATATATTCTTTCAGCAGACTACGAATTGCCCCCTCAAAAAGATTTAACTTTTTCGGAAGCTTTATGTTCATGTCGAGATAACGATGATTTACTGATTTCAGTTCAACAGCAACCTTGCGGTCACCTTCTAAAATCTCACATCTTCCAAATCCTGTCATGCTCTCAATCATCGTGTTCACCTTCTTATCCTGTTTTCTATCCTGATGCACAGATAAGATATATTATAGATGATAAATTTCTATTCGTCAAATCAAATTAGTCCAAGCTTTAAAAAAGCTTTATAAATACCGTCCGAATCGACAGATTCCGTCACAAAATCCGCCTGCTCTTTCAACGGATCAATGGCATTTCCCATGGCAACACCATATCCCGCGAATTCGAGCATTTCCACATCATTCGCACTATCTCCGAACGCAATGGCATCTTCTTTGGTCTGTCCTATATGAGAAAGATATGCCTGCATACCAGTCGCCTTGTTAATCCCGGCAATCCCGATTTCACCGCTGCTTTGCCCGGTATGTTTAAAGCTCATAGCCGTGACCGAAAAATCCGGTGCAAGATCTTTTTGCACCTGTACGACGGTAAACGGTGCCATCTGATAGACCACCTTCTCGGATCTCTCATAATTTTCGAGATCCTCACGCACCATTACCTTCCCTTCCAGATCTGCGCACTGTTTTTCCGTCAGTCCCATGATCTCCCGATAGACTTTATTCAACTGCTTTTTACAGCGGGAATTGATCAGCATTCCGATATCTGTCTGTATGTTATAAAAAAACTTATTTTCCTCAAGATAAGAAATGAGCCGTTTTCTCGGCTCCGGTTTGATATAGTGATGAAACAGTTCTTTTTGATCCGCGATCACAAAAGCCCCTGCGCCTCCGACCATACCATCGAATGGCAGGGAACGCACTTCTTCTGAAATCTGATAACGGCTCCGGCCGGTACAGACCACCAGATGATGGCCTGCCTGCTTTGCCAGAACAAGTGCTTTTTTTGCCGATTCCGGAATCTTTCCGCTAAAGTCTGTCAGTGTTCCGTCAATGTCAAGAAAAATCACTTTTTTATTACACATTGTATACTCCTTGCTGGTCGTTCTTATTCCGCATCGCGCACTGCCTTGCGAACCGGAAGGATACATCCCGGAGATACAGACAGTTCATCTAATCCCATTGCAAGAAAACGTTCGGTCAGTTCGGTATCTGCACCAAGCTCTCCGCAGATTCCCGCCCAGATACCGGCTGCATGTGCGTTCTTTACAACACGTTCAATCAGGCGCAGCACTGCTTCGTGGTGCGGGTTGTAAAAGTTGTCCAATTTGCTGTTCTGACGGTCAATCGCAAGTGTATACTGCGTCAGATCATTGGTTCCGATACTGAAAAAGTCCACTTCTTTTGCCAGTTCATCACTCATCACTGCTGCTGCAGGTGTTTCGATCATGATTCCCTGTTCTACTTCTCCGAACGGAATGTTTTCTGCAGTCAGTTCGTTTTTCACTTCTGCCACGATCTCTTTGATCTGACGTACTTCATCTACTGAAATGATCATCGGATACATGATTGCAATGTTTCCGTAATTACTTGCACGGAACAATGCACGGAGCTGTGTCTTAAAGATCTCCGGCTGTGTCAGGCAGATACGGATCGCACGGTAGCCGAGTGCCGGGTTGTCTTCTTTTCCGAGATTAAAATAGTCAACCTGTTTATCTGCGCCGATATCCAGTGTACGGATAATGACTTTTTTACCAGCCATAGTCTCTGCTACTTTGCGATATACTGCAAACTGTTCTTCTTCTGTTGGAAAATCATCTTTTTCCAGATACAGGAACTCACTTCGGAACAGTCCGATTCCGCCTGCATCATTTTCCAGAACGCTTGCCAGATCGGATACATTTCCGATGTTTGCATAAAGATTGATCTTCTGACCGCTCTTCGTCACATTTTCTTTTCCTTTTAAAGTGAGCAGCAGTTCCTTCTGTTCTTCATCCTTCTTTTTCTTTTCCTGATATTCTGCAAGTGTTGCTTCATCCGGCTCTACGATGATCTTGCCTTCATAGCCGTCCAAGATTGCTGTTTTCCCATTCCATGAAGCTTCGATATCTACACTAATAAGTGCCGGGATTCCCATGGTTCTTGCAAGGATTGCAGTATGCGAATTGGCAGATCCAAGATGTGTTACAAATCCGAGGAGTTTGCTCTTGTCCATCTGTACTGTCTCACTCGGTGCAAGATCTTCCGCTACGATAATGACCGGTTCATCTCCGATGTCGGATGCGGTATCGTTACCATTTAAGATTGTGATGACGCGCTCTGAAATATCTTTGACATCAACCGAACGTGCCTTAAAATATTCATCATCCATATCCGCAAACATTTTCGCAAAATTATCACCGGTCTGGGCAACGGCATATTCTGCATTAACGCCCTGACCTTCGATCAGATTATGGATAGAGTCAATATAATCTCCGTCATCTAACATCATGGCATGCACATCAAAAATCTGCGCATTTACCTCTCCAACCTCTTTGAGTGCTTTTTCATACAGTGCATGCAGCTGATCGATTGCTTTTTGTTTTGCATCCTCAAAGCGTGCCACCTCTGCTTTGGTATCCTCTATCTTTTTTCGTGATACCTGATTTTCTGTCTTTGTAAGAACACGGACTTTTCCAATCGCGATTCCGTGAAAAACCTTCTTTCCTTCTTTCAATTCCATCTTGGGATTCTCCTTTTTTGTAGAATAATGATAATAACCGCTCTTTTACAGGGCGGTTATTATCCATTTTTATTTTACAGATTTGCTTCAAAGAACTGTTTTAAAGCTTCCAGTGCTTTTTCTTCATCAGCACCATCTGCGGAAACGGTAACTTCGTCACCGCATTTGATTCCCATACCCATAACTGCCATCAGTCTTGTAACATCTGCTTCTTTTCCTTTTGCAGAAAGTGTGATCTTTGATTCAAAAGCCTTTGCTTCTTTAGCCAGCATTCCTGCCGGTCTTGCATGAATTCCGATTTCGTCCTTGATTACATAATTGAATGATACCATAATTTTGTTCCTCCTTGATTTTAAAAATAGTATGTTTATAAAATTATAATAAATGTTTCACCCGCATTCACTGATTCTAAAGCGGCTGGAACAACGTCAACATAGTAAGCAATCACTTTCCATAGTTTTCCCAGCTATTCTGAAAATTATTTTCGCTTTTGACAGAAAAAACCCGAACGAAATAAACATACTGACATTTATCTCATCCGGGTTTTGCCGACCAAACGTAACAACCCCATATTTCTGCTACTTTATCTATGATCTACTGTTCGTCCTTTTGTTTCTGCGGACAATTTTTACAATGTGCATTGTCAGATAGGTGAGTTCTTCCTCCGATACCTCATAATCCATGCGTTTTTTTACATAATTTCCTATTTTATTTGCGCAGGCATATTCTTTCGGATAACGCATCCGGATACTCTCCCCGAATTCGGGGTCATCCTCATCATAACAGACACCCTGAACCGCACGCTGCAAAAAAAACTTTAAATGTGTGACAAAACGCTCATACGAAAGCTCTGTTTCATCAATCTCGATACCAAAGGTATATCGAACGATGTTTAACATATCTTTGATCATTTCCGGAATGGTACCTGTCCTGCTCATGTCACCATCCATTTCCGCATTTACAATATGAAGCGCAATGAATCCCGCCTCATCTTCCGGAAGTTCCACCCCGGTCTTTTCCCTTACCATCGCAACGGCTCTAAGACCGATTTGAAATTCATCTTCATAGAATTTCTTAATTTCCCACAACAGTGCATTCTGGAAAACAGTTCCCTTTTTCTGACGTTCAATCGCAAAATTCAGATGATCTGTCAAAGTAATGTAAATATTCTTATTTAAATGACGGTTTAAAGTTTTTGCTGCATAATGGATAATCTTTTCTGCTATCCGGATATGTTCATAAGGCATATCACTCACCAGACGCTCATACTGATTGGTATGTTCTTTCGGCAGTCGAAAAATCTTTTCCACTCTGGTTTCATCAATCGGATCACCAGCCTTCTTCTGAAAGCCGACTCCTTTTCCCATCACGACTACTTCGCATTTTTCATCATCCAGTGAACTGATCACATTATTATTGATGACTCTCAAAACCTGCATGTTACAAACCCCTTACCGCCAGCTCATCACCTGCCGGATGACCAGCCTGTAAAGAGCATTTCTTCAGGTTCTGCTGCTCTTCAAACCAAAAAAGCTGGCATTATACCTCCTATCACTGATTCAAAAATCCATCCATAAGAAAAGTATAACCCAGTCTTGCCTCAAATGAGTAACAACCTGTTCGCTTTCTATGGCTATATCATACTATGCTTTCTAAAAATCGTCAATCCCATTTTTCAATATTGTACAATTAACCCAATTTTAGCACTTGATTTTTAGATAATATATCTAAAATCCTTCTTTTTTTCTTTGTATCCGCAGTTCTCTCCGCTTCTTTCCAGCTTCCCATTCTGCTTTTTCGCTCTCCGTCTCCGGCAGAACAGACGGTACTTTCTGCGGCGTTCCGTTCTGATCGACTGCAACAAGTGTCAGATATGCCCGGTTGATCGGTCTGCGTATCCCGTCAAGTGCCTCGACATATGTATCCACCCTAACTTCCATTGATGTATTTCCGACATAGGTAAGCTTTCCGGTCAGCACAAGCAGATCATTCTGATAAGCACCACGGATAAAACGCAGATTATCCACCGATGCCGTGATCACATTACACTGGGAATGACGAATGCCTACAAGTCCCGCCGCCTCATCGATCCATTCCATCAACCTTCCGCCAAAGAGTCTGCCTGCTCCATTTAAATGTTCCGGTCTGACCTGATAGACCTGTTCAATCGTAGAATCTGAAATTCTTTTTTCCATAACTTTTGCATTCCTTTCCTGCCATTTAGTATAACATAAAATACCTTATACAATCCACAGCTTTAGCATTGTATTTTTTCCCAGCTATCGTGTATAATAAATATTTGGATACTGCGGCAGATATATTTCCCGCAAAAGAACTGGAGGTACAACATCATGGCTTTTGATGGAATTGTCATTGCCAACCTGGTACATGAATTAAACGAAACTGTTTTAAATACAAGAATCAGTAAGATTGCGCAGCCGGAAACAGACGAGCTTTTGTTTACTTTAAAAGGAAAGGACGGACAGAAACGTCTGCTTCTCTCCGCAAGCGCTTCGCTTCCGCTGATCTATCTGACGGAAAACAACAAACCAAGCCCCATGACCGCTCCGAATTTCTGTATGCTGCTGCGCAAGCACATTGCAAACGGACGCATCACAAAGATCTGGCAGCCGGATATGGAACGTATCATCAATTTTGAGATTGAACATTTAAATGAGCTCGGTGATCTCTGCCGTAAAACGCTGATCGTGGAAGTCATGGGCAAACACAGCAATATTATTTTCTGCGACGACACCGGACGGATCATCGACAGTATCAAGCACATTCCGGCACAGGTCAGCTCTGTCCGAGAGGTTCTTCCCGGCCGCGATTATTTCATCCCGAAAACACAGGAAAAGTATAATCCGCTGCACACCGATCAGGATTTTTTCTGTTCCCATGTCCTTGGCAGACCGATGAGTATCAGCAAGGCAATTTATTCTACATATACCGGTATCAGCCCGATTATCGCAAACGAGATCTGTCACCGCGCTTCGCTTGACGGTGATCTGCCAACCGATGCTTTAAACGAAGATACAGCACTCCATCTGTATCACAATTTTTCATGGATGATGCAGGATGTCACGGAATGCAGCTTTGCGCCCAATATCGTGATGAACGGAAAGGAACCGATTGAATTTTCTTCCTTCCATCTCTCGGTTTATGACAAGGACACTTGTGAGGATTATCCGTCCATCTCCGCTGTTTTGGAACAGTATTACGCAAAAAAGAACGAATACACCCGCATCCGGCAGAAATCTGTGGATTTAAGAAAAATCGTGTCAAATACCTTAGAACGTGAACGCAAGAAATACGATCTTCAGAGAAAGCAGTTGAAGGATACGGAAAAACGTGAAAAATACAAAGTCTACGGTGAACTGCTCACCACTTACGGCTATCAGGCAAAAGAAGGAGATAAGAGTCTGGAAGCGTTGAATTATTATACCAATGAGATGATAAAAATCCCACTTGATGAAACGCTTACTCCACTCGAAAATGCAAAAAAATATTTCAATAAATATGCTAAATTAAAGCGGACTTACCAGGCTTTGACCGAACTTATCACTGAGACCGAAACAGAGATTGCCCATCTCGAATCAATCGCAACCTCCCTCGACATTGCCACACAGGAGGACGATCTTGCCGAGATCCGCGAGGAGCTGATTGCTTATGGCTACATCCACAAAAAAAGCGGTGAAAAAAAGAAAAAGTCTAAGAGCAAACCGCTTCACTATGTTTCTTCCGACGGCTACCATATGTATGTCGGAAAGAACAACTATCAGAACGATGCACTTACCTTTAAATTTGCCGTCGGCAACGACTGGTGGTTCCATGCAAAAGGGATGCCGGGATCTCATGTGATCGTAAAGACTAATGGAGACGAACTGCCGGACGCCACTTATGAGGAAGCAGCAAAACTTGCCGCTTATTATTCCAAGGGCAGAGAAAATCCAAAGGTCGAAATTGATTATCTGGAAAAAAAGAATGTGAAAAAGCCAAGCGGTGCCGCTCCGGGATTTGTAATCTATTATACAAATTACTCCATGCCGATTGAACCGGACATCACAGGCATCACCCAGATCGAATAGCATCACTGCAAACAAAAAATTGTAAAAAAGCAAAGATTTTCCAGTTTAAAGCGCAGTTTTTGTCACATACTATTCCTGTAACAAAGAGTTACAATCCATTCAACCACAAGGAGGAATATGATATGACATCATCTAACAAAGCTGCTGTACCGGAAGCAAAGAGCGCACTGAATAAATTTAAATACGAAGTAGCAAGCGAACTGGGAGTTCCACTTTCCGATGGTTATAACGGTGATTTGACCTCCCGTCAGAATGGTTCTGTCGGCGGCTACATGGTCAAAAAAATGATCGAAGCCCAGGAAAGACAGATGGCAGGAGAAGAATAATCTCTTCTTGCCGATAAAATAAAAGAAAAGCTGTTGCCAGAACTTGGATAAAGTTCCCGCTTCAGCTTTTCTTTTTTGCTTTTGTTTTGAATCAAAGATTCAGCATGCCATTCTGCTCGATCCAGTAGCTTTCCAGCCGCTCTTTCAAGCTGCTATTTTCTTCCTTCTCCAACAGAAAATCTGTCTTAAGGATCGTATCGCATTCTTCCGATGCCTGTTTTAACACTTCCGCATCCTGATAGATATCGCCAAGCTTAAAATCCATCACACCACTCTGCCGAATGCCAAAAAAGTCACCCGGTCCGCGCAGTTTTAAATCTTCACCCGCAATAAAAAATCCATCGTTGGACTTGTTTAAGATCTGAAGACGCTTCGAGACCTGTCCGCTGTCTGAACCATTGACCATAATACAATACGACTGTGCATTCCCTCTTCCTACACGCCCTCTTAGCTGATGAAGCTGGGCAAGTCCGAACCGCTCTGCATTTTCGATCATCATTACGGTCGCATTCGGCACGTTGACGCCGACCTCGATAACAGTAGTTGAGACTAACACCTGAACCTCATTCTGCAAAAAACGTTCCATGATCTCGTTTTTTTCATCCGCCTTCATTTTTCCATGCAGGCAGGCAATCTGAATCCGTTCATCCAACTGTGTGCGCAGTTTTTCGGTATAATCCGTAACATTTTCGCAGTCTGAATTTTCGCTTGCTTCGACAAGCGGACAGATGATGTATACCTGATGTCCCGCAGCAACTTCATTCTGAATGAAATTATAGGCTTTGGGCCGATATGCGGTATTTACCACACAGTTTTTGATCGGCAGGCGTTTTGCGGGCACTTCGTTCATGACCGATATATCCAGATCTCCGTAAATGATGATCGCAAGTGTCCGTGGAATCGGAGTCGCACTCATGACAAGGATATGCGGATGGCATCCTTTCAGTGCCAGACGCTCCCGCTGTTTGACTCCAAACCGATGCTGTTCGTCCGTAATAACAAGTGCCAGATTCTGATAGATCACTTTATCCTGGATCAATGCATTCGTTCCGATAATCATCGCATTCGAAAACAGACGGATACGCTCATAAGCATCCCTTTTTTGTTTTTGTGTGAGCGATCCCGTCACCAGAATGACCGGAATGGAAAGCCCAAACTGTTTACAGTTTTCTAAAAACGTCTCATAATGCTGTCTCGCAAGCACCTCGGTCGGTGCCATGATCGCAGATTGCAATCCGTTGTGTGAAATTTCCGCCATTGCAAGAAACGCCACGATCGTTTTTCCAGAACCGACATCCCCTTGAACCAGGCGCTGCATCACATATGCGCCATGCATATCCGATCGGATTTCCTCTAAAGTATGTTTCTGCGCTCCGGTCAGCGGATACGGAAGCTGTTTGATAATCTCCTCTACAAAATCGTCTTCAACTAAAGAAAACGGATTGTCTTCTTTTTGCGTGATTTCTTTTTGTTTTCTCATATTTAAGATGAAAAGAAAAAACTCATCAAATACCAGACGCCGCCTTGCCGTGATCAGATGTTCCATATCGTCCGGAAAATGAATCTGGCGGATTGCCTCAGCGTATGAGATCAGACCATATTTTTTTAACAGCTCCGGCGGCAGATATTCTTTTAAAAGTTCTTCAAAGGAAAGTGCCTGTCGTACCGCTTTTTGCACTGCATGATTGGTCAGCCCGAATGACAACGGATAAACCGATGTCATTTGATCCTCTATCTTGTCATATTGTTCCATCGTATAAATAGTCGGCTGTTCCATCGCAAGATCCTGATTCTTCGCAATGACTTTTCCATAAAAAACATATATATTTCCGGGTTTTAACATATTTTTGATATATGGCATCCGAAACCAGACAAATTGCATCACACTGCCGTCCGCTTCCGCCTGCGCTGTCGTAACCTGCATTCTGCGCGTTTTTCTGACTAGCGGAGTGCTTAAAAGGCGCACCATAACAGCCGCCGTCTCCCCGGCATTCACCTCCTTTATATATTTCCGCTTCGGAAATTTTACATAATCCCGGGGATAATGAAGGAGTATATCACGCAAGGTGTATACTCCTGTTTTTTGAAACAATTTTTCTGTTTTCTCGCCAATACCTTTCAGTTCCCGAATAGGCGAATTTAATTCCATGACAGTTCTCCTGTTATTCTACTGAAATGACATAGTAATAGATTGGCTGACCGCCAAAGTGAACCTCAATCTCCACATCCGGATTATCGGACTGGATATCTTCCGCAAGCTTATTCGCCGCTGCTTCATCCGTTTCAGCTCCATAATAGATACAGATAATGGAAGATTCTTCATCGATCATCTGTTCTACCATATCTTTGGTTACAGTCTCCATATCTGCACCGACAGAAAGGATCGTCTTGTCGCCGATACCCATATAATCGCCCTGACGGATCTCTTTATCATCGATCATCGTATCGCGAACCGCATAGGTTACCTGACCGGTTTTTACGTTATCTAATTCCTCTGTCATGCGTTCTGCATTTTCCTCTGCGGATGACTCTGGAATATAATTGATCAGCGCAGTGATACCCTGCGGTACAGTTCTGGTCGGGATCACAAAAATGTTCTTATCTTCAACCAGAGATACTGCCTGATTTGCTGCCAGAATGATATTTTTATTATTCGGAAAAATAAAGATATTTTTAGCATTTACTTTCTCAATGGCGTTTAACATATCCTCCGTACTCGGATTCATGGTCTGGCCACCTTCAATGATATAGTCCACACCCAGTCCGCGGAAGATTTCATTGATTCCTTCCCCGATGGATACGGAAATAAATCCTACTTCTTTTTCTTCTTCCGGTTCCGCTGCTTCTTCTGTCTGCGATTCGTTCTTTTCTTCCGGAAGTTCTGCTGCCTGCATTTCTTTTTCCTTCATTGCGGAAACTTTTTCATCACGTTCCAGTTTCATATTCTCAATGATGATCGTAGTCAGGCTTCCGTAAGTCAGTGCGCGCTGCATCGCCATACCCGGATCATTGGTATGTACATGTACCTTTACGATCTCATCATCTGCAACCACTACAATAGAATCACCGATCGATTCCAGATAAGATTTGAACTCGTTTTCTTTTTTGCTGCTGAATGGCTTATCGAGCATGATCAAAAACTGTGTACAATACGTAAATTTGATCTCCTGATTTGCCTGTGCATCAATATAAGGATTAGATACGCCCTCTTCTGTCTGTTTTTTCGGCGCAGCACCTTCGATCGTATAGTCGATCTCCTTGCCAAGCAGAGCATCCAGTCCGCCCTTTAAGACCTGAACCAGTCCCTGTCCGCCGGAATCCACTACACCAGCCTGCTTTAAGACCGGAAGCATATCCGGTGTTTTTGCGAGCACCAGATCCGCCTCTTTGATCACTTCGTCGATAAAGTACACCAGATCATCCGTCTCATCCACTAATTCCAGAGCCTTATCTGCGCCGCCTTTTGCAACCGTGAGAATCGTTCCTTCTTTCGGCTTCATGACTGCCTTATATGCTGTCTCAACCGCTTTTTGGAGTGCGTCACACAAAACGTTGACATCTATTACGTCATATTCTGCAATCACCTTTGCAAATCCACGGAATAACTGGGATAAGATAACACCGGAATTACCTCTGGCTCCTCTCAAAGAACCGGAAGATATCGCCTTTGCCAGTGATTTCATGTCCGGATTCTCCAATGCACTGACTTCCTTTGCCGCCGACATGATCGTCATCGACATATTGGTTCCGGTATCTCCATCCGGTACCGGGAATACATTCAATTCATTTATCCATTCTTTCTTTGCATCCAGATTTTTGGCTCCTGCCAGAAACATCTTCGCCAGAACGGACGCATCTATTGTATTGATTTCCAACTTCAAATCCTCCTTAATCAATTACTCTGACACCTTCTACGAAAATGTTGATCTTCTCAAGCTCCATTCCCGTAAATTCTTCAACTTTATATTTTACTGTTTCGATCAGATTATCAGAGACTGTACTGATACTTACTCCATAAGCAATGATCACGTGAAAATCAATCGTGATTTTATTGTCTTCATTTACAACTACATTGATACCATGTGTGAGATAGTCTCTTTTTAACAGTTTCACAAGACCATCTTTCATATTTACAGCAGCCATACCGACAATTCCGAAACATTCTACTGCCACTGAGCCGGCATAAGTCGCGATTACGTCTGGATTGATTACGATTTTTCCATACTGAGTTTCCATTTGTCCTCTCATAATTTGCCCTCCATAATATCTCTTACCGGTTACGCAATGCCCACCGCACTGACTCCAGTATGAGATATATTATAACCTGTTTTCTGAAAAAAAGAAACAGCAATTTCTCGATTTTATAATTTTTTCAATTTTTTCCTTGCAATTTATATTGGTTTCTGTTATTATATACACGTTGTGAGCCTGCACGACAGCAGGTTTAGTATATTCCAAGGAGGTGCTAGCGATGGCAAAATGTGCAGTTTGTGGAAAAGGCGCTCATTTCGGAAACAATGTGAGCCATTCTCATAGAAGATCAAATAGAATGTGGAAATCAAACATCAAATCTGTAAAATGTAAAGTAAACGGAACTCCGAAAACACTTTATGTATGTACTTCCTGTTTGAAATCCGGAAAAGTTGAAAGAGCTTAGAAAATTAGAACTGTCGATTGCGGCAGTTCTTTTTTATTATCTTATTTTATTTTTCCAAACCACCTCTGCTCTCTTTCTCTAACAGCAGAACAGATTATACCCGATCACAAGACAGGCACAAATCAGCAGGATTCCGATCACCTCATTGGCGATAAGGAGCATGAGAATCATTCCTACCGCCACAAAGAATAAGGCAAAACCACAGACTCTTTTCATGACATCACACCAAAAAGGCATATCTTATTACTAAGATATGCCCGTTTTTTTCTTCTGATACCATTTTACTTTTATTGTTTAGTCTGCAGTTTTTGCGGATACCGCATCAGATAAAATCTCTTCCATCTCATCTCCCGCTTTCTTTTTTGCAGCTTCGTCCACGATCACTTCATCAGCAGTATTGTTTTCTTCTTTTTTAGACGTAAAGCGATTCACAAAATCCGGTACCATATCCAGGACTTTTGTAATGCCATCCTGATTTTTGATGTTGACCAGTTTGGTTGTTCCGTTCTGGATCACTAAAACTGCGCTCGGTGTGATCTTTCCGCCCATTCCACCGGCTCCGTTATTTTTCTTTTCCTGCGTAAGTGCTCCGGCAGCTACCCCGAAAGAGACATCCACGAGCGGCAGAATAATCGTATCTCCGATATGGATTGCATCCCCAACTACCGTCTTTGTTGTAATAAAGCTGTCCATTCCTTTAAATAAAGATTCTACCGTCTGATTAAATGTATTGTTCTCTGCCATATGATCTTCCTCCTGCTTTTCATTTTCTAATGTTTCCTATTAATTTTCGTATGTTTTTATCACGCCAGATGCGGATTCCTGAACAAAGCGCATGTATAAGGCGAATATGCCCCTTCACTGCAAATGTTCCTTTGATATAAAAGGAATCGGCTTCAAAATCCGGTACGATCTGCATCTCATTTCGGTATATGACCGGAAAAATACAGATCGCACCGAGGATCTGTCCCGTCCGCGCCGGATTATCTGTTCCAAACATAAGATCCGCCTTTAACTTTCTCGGCCCGAAATGACGCAGCAGATACCGAAACTCCCTGCCGCCATGCGCAAACGCTGACCGATTACTTTCATCATAAATCATCTCTTTTATATGTGCAAGATTTTTTCCGGTCTGTTTTAGTTTCTGCCATATTTTTGTCAAAATACGTTTCGGACTTCTTTTTTTTCGTTTTTTTGTACTTTTTTAAGGATCCGATGCTGCCTTTTTTGTTTTCTCCTCGGTTAAATATTTGATTTCTTCATCATATGCCGTGTCTGGTCTTACTTCAGGCAACGTTGATTCCTGAGGAGTTTCTGCCTTGTTTTTCTTCCGCTGTCTTTTCGGTGATCTGTCCTGTTTTGGATAAGAAAATACCGGGAACCCAAGCAGACGAACCGTTACAGTCACCTCTTTGCTGCGTACACTGCACGCCACACGCAAAACAAACAAAAGCCAGCTTGCCGAAATATCCGCTTTTTTCTCATCTAACAACTCTCCCTCTGCCCGGTAGCGCAGCGGAGCAAACAATACCGCAAAGATAAAAAAAACGAAAATCAAAAGCAGTATTAAAAAAAGTATCCCTATTATTTTTAAGATTAAAAGGAGGATGTGCATTGCGTTTCCTCCTTCTGCTTTGTCTTATTTTCCGCAAGATAATCTCTTACACAAAAACTTCCTGTTTTTGCATACGCTTCACAGACAATCGCCGCCGCAAGCTCCATTGCCTCATCATAATTTCCGGCAAGTCCTATGATATAGAGCTGCTTCTTCGGATAATGCTTCTGCATCAGCTCCCATGCCGGGATCAGATCCAACAGATTTTCGCTGTTGGATGGCAGTGCAATCACATAGATACCTACCTGTCCGGCATTATGGCTGATCTTCCATTTGATCCGGTTTTTCCTGTGTGCGATACTCTCACCTGTATATAGATTTTTATACCATTTCATGAAAAGTCCTCATATCCCACGAACCTGTTTCAAAAATATTTATGGCTGCCCCATAAATTATTGCGCTTCAACTCCAGATATTCCTGATACGCCTGCTCTAAGATCTGTCTCTCGTTTGCAAATTTGAGCAAATGGTATGCCTCATGGAATTTGTAATATCCGGAGTCCACAAAAAACTCTTCCCGCTGTGGCTTACTGTAATAACTGTCCGCCATCATCAGATACCAGTGAACATCCTTCTCCACGGTATCTTCCGGAACCGTAAAAGAATAACGGCTCTTGCCGACATATTTGATGATGGATGCATGCACCCCGGTCTCTTCGCGTACCTCGCGCAAAGCAGTCTCTTTGTATTCCTCACCCTGCTCCACCGTTCCTTTGGGCAGCACCCATCCTTCATATCTGTTCCGGTAATTCTTATATAAGACCAGTATCTTACCCCGAAAGATTACCACACCACCACAGCTTGTTGCCTCGATCATTGCAATCCCTCCTGATGTGGTTAAAATAGATAAACTAAGGTTAGTATACCTCTTTTCCGGTTATCTTGCAAGAAAACAAACAGAACCGGTACATTTCCTAATGACTATAATATGCATCAAAGATCTGTTTTGCCGCCGGAACCGCATAGGTACTGCCTGCACCCGCGCCTTCCACTACAACTGCCAGAGCAATATCTTCCTTGTCCTCACGATGTGCATAGCCGACAAACCACGCGTGGCTGGAATCATCCGCATCACTGTATTCCGCCGATCCGGTCTTTCCTGCCGCTGTATAACTCTGTCCTTTTAATTTCCGCCCGGTTCCTTCCTGCACCACGTTCTGCATGAAATCCTGCATCGTTTCAGCCTCTTCTTTTTTTAAAAGTGTTCCATATTCAGAGGGAGAATATTCCTTTACCACATTCCCTTCATAATTCTCGGTATGATCGATCAGATACGGTTTCATCAGCACACCGTCATTTGCGATCGCCGATACCACAAGTGCCATATGGAGTGGTGTGACTAACGTTTCGCCCTGACCGATGGCAGTTTCCATGACATCATGCGTGGACGCATCTTTTTCCAGTGAAAAGCTGCTCTGCCTATATCCATATGCATATGGAAGCTTCTGATTAAACAGCAGGGAATCACAGGTGTCTGTAAATTTATCCGGATTCAGCATCAGTCCCAGATTTGCATAGGAGGAATTACAGGAATGGGAAAATGACGACAGCAGATCCTCCTCTCCGTGTACGTCATTATTATAACAGTGAATCACCGTTCCCTCTTTTTCCAATTCTCCATCACAGATATAACGATAATCCGTATAATCTGTATTCTCACGGATGTATTCTAATGTAGTAAATATCTTAAAAGTAGATCCCGGCGGATATAGCCCCTGTGTCGCACGGTTTAACAATACGGATTCCGAATTATCCGGCGAAGTGATCTCATCCCACTTTTCTGCAATGGTATTTGGATCATAATCCGGTTTTGATACCATCGCAAGGATTTTTCCGGTCGATGGTTCCAATACGATCACCGCACCGTTGTGACTGCCCAACGCATCGTATGCCGTCTGCTGAAGATCAAGATCCAGTGTCGTCACCACGTTATCCCCGATATTTTTTTCTCCTTTAAATTCATTGCCAATACGCTCTAAGATGAACGCATGCGAAGTTAAAAGACGGAAATTCATAGAAGATTCAATCCCGGACTTTCCGTTCGTCGCGTAACCGACAACATGTGAAAATGTCTTTCCATACGGATACTTCCGCGTTTCCTTTCCGTCTGCATCCGTAACCGTCTTTGCAAGCACTTCTCCATTCCGGTCTAAAATCTCACCACGCACGACCGTCTTCGCAAAAAGATCCTGCCTTTTATTATAAGAACTGTTGATAAACACTTCACTCTTTGCCACTTCAAAATAGACAAAGTAACCGATCAATGCCATAAACAGGATGACAAACAGATAAGTGACCACCACCAGCTCACGATTATCAGAATTCTTCCAGTTCCCGGTCGAATCCTGCTTTTTTCCGCTTCTTTTTTGCTGTCTGCTTCCTGTATTCCTTCTGTCTCTTTTCATGGAATTCACCTTCATCCTCTTTCTTTAAATAGAGTCCCTGAATAATTGCAAATATGATAAATGTCGATAACAGCGAGCTTCCTCCGTAACTTACAAACGGCAGTGTCACTCCGGTAGACGGAATAAATTTTGTTACGCCGCCAAGTGTCAGAAATACCTGGAAACCATATACCGTGCCAAGTCCGACTGCCACGTATTTATAATAAGCATCGCGCATCTGCATAGCAATATTAAAAAACATCAATATGCAGCTCACACAGATCAAGATCAGGCAAAGCGCAAAGATCCCGCCGAGTTCTTCCGCAATTGCAGAAAATACAAAATCCTGTTCCACGACCGGGATCGTATTGGGAACTCCTTTATATAGTCCCATTCCAAACCATCCGCCCGTTCCAATCGCAAACAGGGACTGACAGATCTGATAGCCCTCGTTGTCGATAACGCCAAGCGGATTTTTCCATGCCACGACACGCACACGGACATGCCGGAATATCTTATAAGCGACTGCTGCCGCTGCTGCCCCTGCCGCAAAACCGCCTCCGAAATAAAGCAGTTTTCCTGTCGCTACATAAAGCATCACCAGATAGACCATGAAAAAGATGAGCGCCCCTCCAAGGTCTTTGGAAACAACAAGTATGAGCACATGCATTGCCGCCATCACAGTTGTTTTTACCACCTGTGAAAATTCGATTGACTCATAGAACATACCTGCGATAAAAAATACATAAAGTATCTTGATAAATTCGGACGGCTGCAATGTGATCCCTGCAATCGTAAACGAGATTTTCGCACCGTAGCTCACCGCTCCGGCGATCGCCACAACTCCAAGCAGCGCAATGCCGATTCCCGCATATACCCAGGTAAACTTACGCAGTGCGCGCGCTTTCCTTATGATAAGCGGAATAAAAAAGGTGATCCCCGCGGAAATAGCTGCGATCAGAAACTGTTTTTTAGATTTATCAAAATTCAATCTGGTCAGTATCACAAATCCTGCCATCAGAAGCATACACATATTATTGAGCACGGAACGGTTACTGTTCTTATATACGACCGTATACCCAAAATGCAGTGACAGTAGGAAAATAAGCTGTACCAGATACATTCCGATCATCTGCGGATCAAGCGTTGCTGCAAACAGCACAAGAAATGCATCCAGATGGATCAGATAGACACATGCCATCTGCCGCTTATATATTTTTTCCCGCTCTTTATCACCATACTTTTTGCGGAACACCGCAAAACATTCATAGGTATAAAATGCCGCAAGACCTATGATCAGATATTTTGAAATTTCTGTAATCAGATTTAACATAACTTTTATTCTACTCCACGTTTCAAATGCCCGTTTGTATAATCCTTCAAGTATGGAACACGATCGGCATCCCATTCCCGAATCCAAAGATTTTGATACATCGCAAGCACTTCTTCTGCCTGTTTTGCTGTCTCATTTGTAAATGAAAGCCGGTAACCCGAAAATCCCATCCGTCCGATCTCCCGCTTCTGATGCAGCAATGACAGCGGACTGGAATTATAAAGAACCATATAGCAGTCATTACAGTTATTTTTCACTGCAAACAGTTTATGATACCTGTCCTTTAAATAGCGCACACAGCCCGTTCGATCACATTGTTCTGTGTTGGCATGCACGCACTGTGCACTGATCATCAGCGGCAGATATCCGTACAGTATCAGTTCACTGCCAGAATTGACACGTTCTGACAGTTCATGTCTGTTCAATTCCACCGGCGCAGTATCATGCCGGATTCCATCCTTTTGATACGCAGTCTTTGCAGCCGCTGACCAGGTATACATATTGTGGTCCAGAATCAGTTTATCCGGGGCAACCCCCATCTCCCTGCAAAATCCGAGTGCATCATAGCTTTTGATCAAAAAGCCATCCAAACCAGCACTTTTTATCTTCTCCCAGTTTGCCAGGAAACGCTCCCTCGTCCGGTCACGAAAAATCACAGGAAAAACATAATATGCTTCTTTTCCCATATGCCTGATCTGTGTTACTGTCTGTGCTAATCGTTCTGCCGCTTCCGGCGGAAACAGCATGGCACCATCCAGATAGATCCGTTTCACAAAATCGGTATGCAATACCGTATCAAGAATATCCACCTGCTCCAGCGAAACGGCAAGATATGGTTTTGTTGCCATTTCCTGCTTAACCATTCGTTCTGTTACCGCTTCGGTAAATGCCGGATACGAAATGGCTTCAACCGGCTTTCTTCTATCTTCTGACACTTCTGTTTCCGCAAGCTGCTCAAGCGCATCTCTCCGCAGCTTATTTAAGGACTGAACCGGAAGAAAGATGTCATCGTCCATGTTTATATTTAGTGTTTCAAACTGATACGGCGTATTTCCGGTCTTTTCCATTTTTTCACGAACCATTTCTATCGTAAGCGGCCGTTTCATTGCCGGCTGTACCGGCTCACCTGACACCGTTACCGAATGCGCATCCACCGTCACCGTAAGCTTTGCCGGACAATTCTTTTTTAACAACAGCTCGCCAACAACAGCTTCTTTTTGCTCCGTTTCAATATACATCTTTCGAATCTGCTCTTGTAACTTTTCACCGCCCTTGGTATGTCCCGGACGGTCAAAGGTGATCATCTCCCTGCCATTATTTCTAAGATAATAGCCGTCTGTAAAACCGCTGCGGTTTCCGAAATCGAACAGCTTCTGCCTGTCCTCTTTGGATACATGATACCCCTCTTTTCCATATTCCAGATAACGATCCATATATTTCCGGTAAATACTCACCACGCCCGCTGCATATTCTGCCTGTTTCATGCGTCCTTCGATCTTAAAAGAATACAGCCCGCACTCGGCAAGTTCCGGAATGTGATCGATCGTACAGAGATCTTTCGGGCTTAAAATATAATTTTCTGCCTTTCCGATCCGTCTGCCTTTCGCATCCTGTACCTCATAAGGAAGTCTGCACGGCTGCGCACAACGTCCGCGGTTGCCGCTTCTTCCACCAAGCATGCTGCTGAGCAGACACTGACCGGAATAACAGTAACAGAGCGCTCCGTGTACGAATCCTTCCAATTCTGCATCCACTGCCGTGTGGATCTTTTTTATCTCCGCAAAAGAAAGCTCTCTTGCCATGACGATCCTGGATGCTCCATGTTCCACGAGCAGCTTTGCTCCGTCTACGCCGGTAATTGTCATCTGGGTACTGGTATGAAGCGGCAGATTGGGGAACTGTGCATGCAAAAACTCTAAGACGCCAAAATCCTGCACGATCACCGCGTCTATGCCCCGTTCATAATAAGGCAGAATATAATCATAAAGCTGTTCTTTGATCTCATGTTCTTTCAACAATGTATTCACTGCCAAAATGACACGGCTGCCACAACGGTGTCCGTAATCAATTCCCTCAAACAGTTCTTCTTTTGTAAAATTATTGGCATAGGCTCTCGCTCCAAACATTTCTCCCCCCAGGTAAACCGCATCTGCGCCTGCGTTTACCACGGCTTTTAAGGTAGTAAGCGATCCGGCAGGAGCCAAAAGTTCCAGTTCTTTCATAAATAGTCTCCATAACAAGAAAGAGACAGACGTATCCTGTTTTCTGTCCCCTTTTGTCTTATTACTTTTTTTCTTCGTTTTCCATAGCAGAGTCATTCTTCTGCTCTAATGCGGCCTCAAGTTTTGTCTTTTCTAAGAGGAGCTTCTTGTTTTCTTCTTCCAGTTCCTCAAACGCTTTTGTGCTTTTTTCCTGTTTTATCTGTCTTGATACCAATTCATTCTTAAGGTCACTGTTTTCTTCTTCTTTCTGCCGGATCTCACGCTCTAAACGTTCCACCTGCGCTTTTGCCTTAAAATAATCATCTGCGATATTCAATTCCAACAGAACGGATTTCATATCACCGGACAATTTTGAATAATCCGGCATTTCTTTAAACTCACTCAGCTTATTATTCAGATAGGATGCCACTTTCTGCAGATATGCTTCTTCTTCATAACCGCTTAATGTATACACTCTTCCACCAATGATAACCTGTGCACTTGTTTTGGATGACATAACAAGGCCTCCTTCATTTTTCCATATTGTACTATTATAAAATGTTTTTCCCGGAAAGACAACTCTTTTATCTTGCCATACCGAAGTGATGATAAGCAAAATCGGTCACAACCCGTCCTTTCGGTGTACGGTTGATAAATCCGTTTTTTACCAGATACGGCTCATAAACATCCTCAATCGTACCTCCGTCCTCGCCGATCGCCGCCGCAAGCGTATCAAGTCCAACCGGACCACCGGAAAATTTTTCCATGATCGTAAGCAAAATATTCCGATCATTTTGATCCAGTCCGAGTTTGTCCACTTCAAGCAGATCCAGTGCAAAAGCTGCTACCTCTTTTGTAATTACGCCGTCATATTTGACCTGCGCAAAATCACGTACCCGCTTGAGCAGACGGTTCGCCAGTCTCGGCGTTCCCCTTGAACGCCTTGCAAGCTCATATGCACCGTCCGGTTCAATCTCAACTTCTAATTTTTTAGCGGAATGTTCAATAATGGTGGTAAGTTCCTCCACATTATAAAATTCCAGATGATGTACCACTCCGAAACGATCCCGCAGAGGTGCTGACAGAAGTCCTGCCCTGGTGGTTGCGCCGACCAGTGTGAACTTTGGCAGATCAAGACGGATAGAACGGGCTGTTGCGCCTTTTCCGATCATGATATCGATCACGTAATCCTCCATTGCCGGGTAAAGCACTTCCTCCACCTGACGGTTTAAGCGGTGAATTTCATCTACAAACAGAACATCTCCTTCCTGCAGATTGCTTAAGATTGCCGCCATTTCACCCGGTTTTCCAATTGCCGGTCCGGAAGTGATCTTGATATGGGTTCCCATCTCATTTGCAATGATTCCCGCAAGCGTGGTCTTTCCAAGTCCCGGAGGTCCGTAAAACAGCACATGATCGAGCGGCTCCGCTCTCTGCTTTGCCGCCTCGATATAAACTTTCAGTTTTTCTTTGGTCTTTTTCTGCCCGATATATTCATCCAGCGACTGCGGACGGAGGTTTGTTTCGATTTTGATATCCTCGTCCTGCAGTTGTGTTGAAATCACTCTTTTTTCCATGTAAAACTCCTCTTATAGAAACGCCATCTGTTTTAACGCGCTTTTTAATACCGTTTCCACATCCATACCATCTGTGATCTCCACATTCTGCAATGCTTTTAATGCTTCACTTGAAGAATAGCCAAGTGCGGTAAGTGCCTGTACTGCCTCGTTTTTGACTGCGTTCGTACTCTGTCCCTGTGCACCTGCAATTTCCTGTCCATGTTCGAGCGCCGATTCAAAGGCATCTTCCAGTTTTAACTTGTCCTTCAATTCCAGAATCAGACGTTTTGCTGTCTTCGCACCGATTCCCGGTGCTTTTGCGATCGTCTTTTCATCATCCCCAAGCACTGCAAAACGCAGATCATCCGTTGTCATAACAGACAGGATCGCAAGCGCTCCTTTAGGGCCGATACCGGATACGCCAAGCAGCAGTTTAAAAACATTCAGATCATCTTTCGTCCGAAAACCGTAAAGCATCATAGCGTCCTCCCTGATATAGAGATAGGTATAAATCTTTACCTCACTTCCACGCTCCGGCAGATATGACAGCACCTGTCCCGGTACATGGATGTTATATCCAATACTATTTGCTTCGACTACGATCAAATCTTCCGCGATCTCCACCAATTCTCCTTTGATATAGGAATACATAATCTCTCTCCTTTAAAAATGAAACTGTTTCTCAAAACGCAGGATAAATTCCTGTGCCAGCATACCGATCACAAATCCTGTTGCCACACCGGCGATCAGAAGAAACGGCATATAATAAAAAATATCATATGTCTGAACCACAAATGCTGCCGCTAAAAGCTGACCGATATTGTGTGAAATGCCCCCCGCCACACTGACAGAGACTATATGAAATTTTTTCGTTCTTTTTACAGCACACATGACCGCGAAGCTTAAAATGCCTCCTGCCAGACTGTAAAGAATACTAAACAGATTTCCAAACAAAAATCCGGCAAGCAGGATTCGCGCAACAGAAACGCCAAATGCCTCCTTTGCTCCGGTACAATAAAGCATGACGACCACGATCAGATTCGTCAGCCCAAGTTTTACCCCTGGAATCCCAAAATAAAATGGGATCAATGATTCCACATAGCTTAGAATCAGCGCAAGTGCCAGAAATACTCCGAGATATGCGATTTTTTTTGTTCTCATATTGATCACCCCGCTATGGAGTCCATATCGCTCTTTTCTTTTGCTCCCACAATTTTTACAACTACTTTATTCGGCAGACACACGATTGTCTCATTTTCCTTGCCAATCGAACGCTGATGCACGCAAAGAAGATCCGGACAGTCAGCATCTGTCATATCTGCCTTCCCATCTTTTATCGTAAGTGTATTTGTGACCATGCCGTTCTGCCGGATCAAAACGGTCTGATCTTCATAAAGCGCGTAAGTTCCATACAGTTCTCCGTCTATGGTCACTTCTGCATAAGCCCCGCTCTTTCCATGAAAGATCTGTACGAAAAAAAACAGCACCAATGCCGCTGCGATCAGTCCGCCGATCAGCAGTATATCATTTTTTCCAATTCGTTTTTTATTCAACTGATTCACCCAGATAATAAAATCCTTTGCACTCTTTCAGGCAGACCGGAATCAGCTTTCCGATCATATCCTCTGTTCCCGGCAGATGCACCGTGGAATTATTCGACAATCTTCCCGTCACCAGATGAGAATCCTGCTCGTTGACATGTTCAATCAGCACATCCTGCGTCTGTCCGGTAAACGTTTCCGCTTTCTGTGCCGCAATGGTCTGTACTCTGGCGAGCAAACGATCAAACCGCGCCTTTACTACATCCTCCGGCACCTGATCTTCCATCTCTGCTGCCGGAGTCCCGGTACGTTTGGAGTAAATAAAAGTAAACGCACTGTCGTAGCGCACCTTTTCCACGACATCCATTGTCTCTATAAAATCCTCATCTGTCTCACCCGGAAATCCCACGATAATATCCGTTGTGATCGCAATATCCGGCACTGCCGCGCGTATTTTTTCTACCAGCTCCAGATACTGCTCCTTGGTATAATGACGATTCATGATCTTTAACAGTCTGGAACTTCCGGACTGAAGCGGCAGATGCAGATGTTTACAGATTTTTTTCGAATGTTTCATCACTTCGATCAATTCATCCGACAGATCCTTCGGATGGGACGTCATAAAACGGATTCGTTCCAACCCTTCAATCTTCTCCACTTCCTGCAAAAGCTGTGCGAATGTGATCGGATGCTCTAAATTTTTTCCATAGGAATTGACATTCTGCCCGAGCAGCATGACTTCCACCACACCCTCATCCACCAGACGTTCAATTTCACGGATAATATCTTTTGGCTCCCTGCTCCGCTCTCTTCCCCGGACATATGGCACGATACAATAACTGCAGAAGTTATTGCAGCCGAACATGATGTTGACACCGGATTTAAAAGCATACTTACGTTCAACCGGAAGATCTTCCACAATCTTGTCCGTATCCTTCCAGACATCCACTACCATCCGATCTGCTTCGAACGCCTGCACTAAAAGTTCTGCAAATTTGTAAATATTATGCGTTCCGAAAATGAGATCCACAAAGCGATAGCTCGATTTTATCTTCTCAACCACTTTTTCTTCCTGCATCATGCAACCGCAGAGTGCGATCATCATATCATGGTCTTTTTTCTTAAATCCATTCAGATAGCCCAGTCTTCCATAAACCTTATTGTTTGCATTTTCCCGGACGGTACAGGTATTATAGATGACAAAATCTGCTTCCTCCGTATCTGTATTTACATAGCCGATCGTTTCTAAAATTCCGGTCAGCTTTTCAGAATCACGCGCATTCATCTGACAGCCAAAGGTCGAAACATGGAATGTCAGCTTTCTCCCCTTTTTCTCTTCTAACTGCCGCACATACTGCTTTGCGACCTCCATATAGTAGAACTGGCGCTGCGGTTCCATCTCCGGAACCTGCGTGCTCATTTTTACTTCTGTTAATTCCCTCATAAAATCCTCTTTCTATGTCTTACTTTCTGACCTGACCGTTTCCATAGATGATATATTTGGTACTGGTCAATGCAAGGAGTCCCATTGGTCCTCTTGCGTGAAGCTTCTGCGTACTGATCCCAATCTCCGCACCGAAACCAAATTCAAAGCCATCGGTAAATCTGGTCGATGCATTAACATACACCGCAGCCGCATCCACTTCATTTAAAAACTTCTCGGCATTGCAGTAGCTCTCCGTAATGATGGCCTCTGAATGACCCGTATTATATTGATTGATATGGGCGATCGCCTCATCCACATTTTTAACTGTCTTTGCAGAAATAATATAATCCAGATATTCCGTTCCCCAGTCTTCCTCGGTCGCTTTTTTTACGCCCGCATCATCTGCTTTTTCGACAAGCGCCTGCATCACACGCTCATCGCCTCTGATCTCCACATGCTTTTCTTTTAAGCGCTCCGCAAGTACCGGCATGAATGCATCCACGATCTTCTCATGAACCACGATTGATTCACAAGCATTACATACCCCGATGCGCTGTGTTTTTGCATTGTAAATAATATTGACTGCCATATCAAAATCCGCACTCTCATCTACAAAAACATGACAGTTTCCGGTTCCTGTCTCAATAACCGGAACGGTTGCATTTTTTACCACGGTACGGATCAGTCCTGCACCGCCTCTTGGGATCAGGACATCGACATAGCCATTCATCTTCATAAATTTCTCTGCCGTTTCATGGCTGGTATCACAGATAAGCTGAATCGCAGTTTCCGGAAGAGACAATTCACACAGCGTACTCTGAATACTTTCCACGATCGCCTGATTGGAATAAAGCGCATCACTGCCGCCCTTTAAGATAACAACATTTCCTGTTTTAAAACACAGTGCAAATGCATCTGCCGTCACATTCGGTCTCGCCTCGTAAATGATTCCAACCACACCGAGCGGAACTCGCTTCTGTCCGATCAGCAGTCCATTCGGACGCTTTTTCATGGAAAGAACTTCTCCGATCGGATCTTCCAGTGCCGCTACCTGACACAATCCTTCCGCCATCTGGGCAATGCGCTGTTCGGTTAAAAGCAGACGATCCAGCAGTCCATCCGGCATTCCTTTTTTTCTTCCGTTTTCCATATCAACGGCATTGGCTTTTAAGATTTTTTCCTGATCCCGTTTCAGATTTTCTGCTGCTTTCTGCAATACCTCATTTTTCCTGTTGGTATCCAGTACACGCATTGTACTTTCCGCTTTTTTTGCTCTCTTTCCAATCTCTTCCAGTTCCATTCCCTTATCCTCCTATTCTTTTTATTCCCAGTTCCGTTGCCAGATACTGCATACGAACATCCTGCTCCTCTGCCGGGATCTGTTGCGTGATCTGTCTCTCACACGCAATGCCCATCCGAATACAATCCGGGTGCGCTAAAAGATACCGGTCATAAAACCCCATACCATATCCTGCGCGGTTTCCCATCCGGTCAAACACCACACCCGGAACCAGTATCAATTCCGGTACACCAGCACTGCCGCAGGATGCAAGCGGTTCCATTACATGGAAACACCCTTCCGCAAGCTGTGAGAGATCCGTAATCTCATAAAAATCCATCGTCTCACCGTTCACCCGCGGAAACCATGTCTTTTTTCCTGTCTGCCATGCCTGTTTTACCAGTTCGATCAAACGTACCTCTTTGCCAAGCGGATAATAAAATCCAATATTTTCTGTATTTTTATAGCATTCGTCTGATGCGATCACTTCACATATACGTTCCGATGCCAGAAGCACCTCCGCTTCGGTCATTGCTTCACGCCTTTTTTTATAGTCTTTTCTAATTTGCTTTTTTGTTTCCATATTTCTCTCCGAGATTTTCCACGGAGCCATCTGCATTCTGAATATCAATATTATCCAACTGACTCTTTAAGTTTTTACGGACACTGGCAACAAATTCCTGTCTTAAGATTGCCTGTTCCTCACGCTCTGCATCAGTAAGTCCTTCTGCTTTTGATTTTTTGTACAATTCATTGATTCTTGCAATTTTACTATCGTTCATTTTTCTAACCTATACTTTCTTCAATATAATCTGCGATATAAAAATCTTCATTTTTATGTGCCCGGAACAATGTTCCGACATAATCATCCTCAAATATTTTATGAATGATCCCCACATCTTCTCCATTTGCAATGATCATATCTGCTCCGGAGAGTGTTGCAATGTGCGCTGCAGTAAGCTTGGTTGCCATGCCGCCTGTTCCGACATCACTGCCGGTCGATCCTTTTGCCATATGTAAGATCTGATTATCCAACTGTTCCACCACGCGAATCAGCTTTGCATCTTTATTTTTATGCGGATCATCCGTAAACAATCCGTCAATATCGGAAAGCAGGATCAAAAGATCCGCTCCTACCAAAGATGCTACAATCGCAGAAAGCGTATCATTATCACCAAAACACATTTCATAAGTAGAGATCGTATCATTTTCATTCACGATTGGAATCACTCCGAGATGGAACAGTTCCTCAAACGTATTCTGTGCATTTTTCCGTGATACATTGTTGATCATCGTATTTTTGGTCATCAGAACCTGACCGACCATCTGATTATACTCTGCAAAGATCTTCTGATAGATCATCATGAGCTTAGCCTGTCCAACTGCGGCACATGCCTGTTTGACTGACGTATTTTTCGGACGCTCTTTCAGTCCGATCGTCTTTCTTCCGGTTGCGATTGCCCCGGAAGAAACCAGACAGACATCGATTCCCTGATTCCTCAGATCGCACAGTTCCCGTGCAAGATGCTCCATCTTGATCAAGTTCATATCCCCTGTCTGCGGATGCTGCAAAGAAGACGAACCAATCTTTACGACCACGCGCCGATTTCGTGTTTCCTGTTTTTTATCTTCCATTTTATAAGAACCTCGTTATTTTTTCTTAATATTCACTAACTATATACTTTACCATATCTCCCTTGAAAAATCATCTCCCTATTTCATTTTTATCGCATCTTGTCTACTCCGCCCCGTTGTGCTATCTTAATTAAGTATATGAATAACGAAAAGAAAAGGAATTTTATAGTATGCGAAAAAAAATACTGTCTGTGCTCGGCATTTTATGCTTTGCCGGTCTGATCTTAGGAGTTTATTACAATTCGTCCGTAGAAGAAACCGATAGTTCAATCTCCAAAACGGGCTTTTATTTTGACACGGTGATCAAAGTCACACTTTATGACTCGGATGACACCGATTACCTTGACGGCTGCTTTGCGCTGGCAGACAAATACGAAAAGCTATTCAGCACGACCATTGAAACGAGCGATGTTGCAAAGATCAACGCTTCTGGCGGATCACCAGTCACCGTCTCACCGGAAACAACCGAACTGATCCGGGAAGGGATAAATTACGGTACTTTAAGCGGTGGTCAGTTTGACATCACGATCGGAAACTTATCCTCACTCTGGGATTTTTCTGAAAACCCCGGTATCGTACCGGATGCTGACGCTATTACCGCCGCTGTTTCTACGATTGATTATCAAAATATAACGCTATCTGAAAACACAGTCACTTTAAACGATCCGAATACCGCTATTGATCTCGGCGGCATTGCAAAAGGTTTTATCGCAGATAAAATGAAAGCATACCTGAATGAAAACGGCATCAAAAGCGGCATCATCAATCTCGGCGGCAATGTCCTTACGATCGGGCCGAAAGAAGATGGTTCTGATTACCGGATCGGTATCCAGAAACCTTTTTCTGATACAGGAACCGCCCTTGCCACTGTCTCGATTTCAAATGGCACTGTGGTAAGTTCCGGTGTCTATGAACGATATTTTGAAAAAGACGGCGTTTTGTATCATCACCTCTTAAATCCTAAGACCGGATATCCCTATGAGAATGACCTGACCGGTGTCACGATTATCTGCTCTAATTCCGTAGACGGTGACGGACTCAGCACTACCTGCTTTTCACTTGGTCTGGATGAAGGAATGAAACTGATCGAATCACTTCCGGATACCGAAGCAATTTTCATTACCTCCGATGGTGAAGTCCATACTTCTTCCGGCATCGGCACCACGATACCGTTTCAGCTCATTTCCGAATAATAGAAAAAGGATTTTTACCCGATCCAGGTAAAAATCCTTTTTCTTCACACATACAGCTTATTCGATAACATAATCCTGTATATTCTGGATTACTTTCCCCGCTTCTGCATCATCTGCATGAATCGATAACTGCGCACACTTTTTGAGATTCAGACTCATCACACCGATTAATGATTTTGCATCCACACATCCACGTCCGGATTCAAGATCAAAGTTGCAATTATATTTTTGCAGAATCTGAATAAACTTCCCCACCTTTTCCGGTGAATTGAGTAATACATTTACCTTTTTCATAACATCCAATACCCTTTTCTACATGATTGTTTACCTAATAAATATACACTGAAATGCTTTTCTTTACAACCGTTGCTCAAAGATTTGTCAGTATCCCGATATTTCCAGATAAATATGCGCTTTTCTGACATTTTTTTCGTTTTTTTTACACTTTTCGTCAAACAAACCTTGTTACATATGTAAGAAACAATACTGTTTATTTTTTGCTTTTTAGTTACTTTGCCAGACCATTACTCTTTCAAATACGAAAACCACATTTTTCCATTATTATAAAAATCATGACCACCGGCTTAGCCGGTGGTTTGCTTTGACCCTATAAGGGTCTG
>CAYMCM010000013.1:0-42932 GCA_964388945.1 uncultured Roseburia sp. | reverse complement strand
ACGCACGGTGGTGTGAGAGGTCGGGGATTTAATCAAAATCCCCTCCTACTCGATTGGTCAGAGCTATTAAAACTTGATGCTGTATGGTATAATACTAATGTTGCGGAAATGTTAAATGATTTTTGGTAGAAGTACCGTACTGAGAGTTGTCAAAGAACTGACAGAAATAGGACGGCTGGAACGAGTTGGTTAAGAGTCATGAAAGTATAATTTGACGGAGGAAAAGTTAAGTGTCAGTACCGAAATATTTTGAAATGTATAAATCATTTCTTCGAAGTTTAGAGGATGGAAATGAACATCCATATGTTGATGTAAAAAATCAGGTTATAAAGGATTTTAATTTGTCGGAGAAAGATACAGCAGAGCTTCTTGCAAGTGGGAAACAGTCAATATTTAGTAATCGTATTGGGTGGTGTAGAACGTACTTAAAAAAAGCGGGATTAATTGACAGCCCATCCAGAGCGCACTTTGTTATCACAACCGAAGGAAGAAAAGTATTGAATACGGTTGATGTGATTACAAACGATACGTTAAAAGCATTTCCGTCTTTTATAGAATTTATAAATGGGGATACAACAAATGCTAAGGATGGTGCATTGATGGAAAGTAGTGATGAGACACCACAAGAAACTTTGGAACGAGTTCATGGTGAGCTTAATATGGCTTTAAAGGATGAACTTCTGACGAAAATACATCAGAATACACCAGATTTTTTTGAAAAATTAGTTGTGGAACTTATGGAGAAAATGGGTTATGGAAGAGGTCAGGTTACGCAAAAAAGCAGGGATGAAGGAATCGATGGAATTGTTTATCAAGATAAACTGGGGTTTGATGTTATTTACGTCCAGGCGAAACGTTATGATTTAGATAAGACAGTCGGACGTCCAGAACTTCAAAAATTTGGCGGTGCTATACCGGAAAAGAATGCGAAAGGATTGTTTGTGACAACGGCTAGATTTTCATCAGAAGCAAAGCAGTATGCGGATAAAAGACATATTATTCTTGTAGATGGACAAAAACTGGCACATCTTATGATTGAGCATGATTATGGCGTAAGTACGGAATATACATATAAGGTTAAGAAAATAGATATCGATCTTTTTGAAGAAGAATAGTCAGTTGTTTTGAGCAAGAAAAATCAGTTGAACAAACCTGCCCGATGCATTATAATAAATCCATTGAATTGCAGTTAGATGGAGGAATAGAAATAAATGTCACATATCGATCAGAGTAAAATCAGAAATTTTTGCATCATTGCACATATTGACCACGGAAAATCCACACTGGCAGACCGTATCATTGAGATGACAGGTACACTGACCAGCCGTGAAATGCAGTCACAGGTGCTTGATAACATGGATCTGGAGAGGGAGCGCGGGATCACGATTAAATCGCAGGCAGTGCGCATCATTTATAAGGCGAAAGACGGAGAAGAGTATATCTTTAATCTGATCGATACGCCGGGGCATGTGGATTTTAACTACGAGGTGTCGAGAAGCCTTGCGGCGTGTGACGGAGCGATCCTCGTGGTGGATGCGGCACAGGGAGTTGAGGCACAGACACTTGCAAATGTTTATCTGGCACTGGATCACGATCTTGATGTACTTCCGGTCATCAATAAGATCGACCTTCCGAGTGCACTGCCGGATGAGGTGGCGCAGGAAATCGAGGATGTCATTGGCATTGAGGCAATGGATGCTCCGCGTATTTCAGCAAAGACAGGGCTGAACATTGAGGAGGTTTTAGAGCAGATCGTGACGAAGATCCCGGCACCACAGGGAGATCCGGAGGCACCGCTTAAGGCACTGATCTTTGATGCAATCTATGATTCTTATAAAGGAGTTATCGTTTTCTGCAGGGTCATGGAAGGCTGTGTAAAAGTCGGAACCAAGATAAAAATGATGGCGACCGGAGCGATGGATGAAGTTACAGAGGTCGGTTATTTCGGAGCCGGACAGTTCATTCCGTGTGAAGAACTGAGTGCAGGAATGGTGGGTTATATCTGTGCCGGAATCAAAAATGTGCGAGAGACACGTGTCGGTGATACGGTGACGGAGGCGGATCATCCGTGTACGGAGGCACTTCCGGGATATAAGAAAGTCAATCCGATGGTCTACTGCGGACTTTATCCGGCGGACAGCGCAAAATATCCGGATCTTCGTGATGCGCTTGAGAAGCTTCAGATAAATGATGCCGCTTTGCAGTATGAGCCGGAGACATCGATTGCGCTTGGATTTGGTTTCCGCTGCGGATTTCTCGGTCTGCTTCATCTTGAGATCATTCAGGAACGTTTAGAGCGAGAATTTAATTTGGATCTGGTTACAACGGCACCGGGAGTTATCTATAAGGTGCATAAGACGGATGGAGAAGTGATCGAACTTACCAATCCGTCCAATCTGCCGGACCCGTCAGAGATCGAATATATGGAAGAACCGATGGTGAGTGCTGAGATTATGGTAACCAGTGATTATATCGGTGCGATCATGGATCTGTGTCAGGAACGCCGCGGTGTTTATATCAGTATGGAATATATTGAAAAAACACGTGCTCTGATCAAATATGATCTGCCGCTCAATGAAATTATTTATGATTTCTTTGATGCGTTAAAATCACGTTCGAGAGGTTATGCGTCTTTTGATTATGAGATGAAGGGTTATGTCCGTTCGGAACTTGTGAAGCTGGACATCCTAGTAAACAAAGAGGAAGTCGATGCGCTTTCCTTTATCGTCTTTAAAGACAGTGCTTATGAACGTGGCAGAAAGATGTGTGAAAAATTAAAAGGAGAGATTCCGAGACATCTTTTCGAGATCCCGATCCAGGCAGCAGTGGGCGGCAAGATCATTGCGCGCGAGACGATCAAGGCGATGCGTAAGGATGTCCTTGCAAAATGCTATGGTGGTGATATTTCCCGTAAGAAGAAGCTGTTAGAGAAGCAGAAAGAGGGAAAGAAACGGATGCGTCAGGTCGGCAATGTGGAAATTCCGCAGGAGGCATTCATGAGCGTGTTGAAATTGGACGAGGAATAAAGATGACAGACAGATCTCTGGAGTTATACGTGCATATTCCGTTTTGTGTGCGGAAATGCGATTACTGCGATTTTCTATCTGCGCCTGCTGGTGCGGACACACAGCAGGAATATGTGCGGAAGCTTTTGTCAGAAATAGAACAAAAAGGCGTTCGCTGTACGGAGTATGAGGTGACAACCATATTTTTCGGCGGTGGAACGCCTTCTATATTAAAAGCGGGCTGGATAGCAGATGTTTTAGATGCAATGTACAGGAATTTTCAAGTGCGTGCGGATGCGGAGATCACAGTTGAGTGCAATCCGGGGACGCTTTCATTGGAAAAACTTTCTATATATAAGAACGCAGGTGTCAACCGGATCAGTATCGGGCTGCAGTCAGCGGAGAACGCAGAATTAGAAAAACTGGGCAGGATACACACCTATGAAGATTTCCTGCGAAGCTATGATCTGATCCGAAAGACGGGATTTTGCAATGTCAACGTTGATATTATGTCAGCACTGCCGGGACAGACGCTGCAAAGCTATGAGCAGACGCTTCGGCGGGTACTTGCGTTAAGACCGGAACATATTTCGGCATATAGTCTGATTATAGAAGAAGGAACGCCGTTCTATGAAAAGTATGAGCCGGATGCATTGCTGCGTGAAAGGGGAGAAGAACCACGGCTGCTTCCGTCTGAGGAGATCGAGCGTATGATGTATGAGCGGACAAAAGAACTGCTTTTGCAGCAGGGCTATGAGCGTTATGAAATTTCGAATTATGCAAAAAAAGGCTATGCATGCCGTCACAATATCGGTTACTGGCGCAGGGAAAATTATCTCGGACTTGGGCTCGGAAGTGCTTCGCTTATGGAAAATGAACGTTTTCATAATACGACAGAGCTTGCCGATTATCTTGGCGGAGATTTTGAGCCGTATGAGACAGAGCGGCTGGATAAGAAAAGTCAGATGGAAGAATTTATGTTTCTGGGGCTTCGGATGACGGATGGAATAAGAAGGGAGAATTTTGAACAGATATTCGGGCTTCCGGTGGAGATTGTCTACGGATCTGTGTTGGAGCAGCAGATTGCGGAAAAACTGCTGAAAAAAGAAGAGGGACGGATCTTTTTGACAGAGCGGGGACTGGATGTCAGTAATTATGTGATGGCACAGTTTTTGCTGGATAAATAGCAGTTGCAAACGGGAACGAAAAACAGTATGATAAATAAGAAAATACTCTAAAAGCAAACAATAAAGGAGGACTTGGAATTATGGATGGAAATTATACAAACGGGGGGCAGCCATATCCAGGTAGTAACCAGCAGTGGCAAAATAATAATCTGCAGTGGAATAACCAGCAATGGCAGAATCAGGGACAGTGGCAGACACCACAACAGAATCAGGGACAGGTAAAGGATATTTTCTGCAACCTGCTGCTTGGAATCTTTATCCTGCAGGTCATCGTTTCGGTGGTTATGCTGCATAATATGTTTTCAACAATGCAGTTTGCTGCATATTACAGCGGAGATTATATGGATGTGGTGTATTCGGGCGTATATATGGCATGCAGTGTGATATCGCTTATATTTTCGATCACAATGATCGTATTTCTGGTACTTGATATTGTAAAAATCAGCAAAGCTGGGTATAAGGTCACCGGACTGGTACTGTTTGCAATCCTGCTGCGCCCGGGTTATTACATATGGCGTGCCTATATATTAGGAAGAAAGAAAACATTTCCGATCATCTATACCGTAATCTATTCACTGCTTCTTGCAGGAAGCATGATTTATGGTCTGACGGGAGTCGTTCGCATGATATTGATTGCGGCAGGATATTAAAAATTAAAAAATGGATAAAAAGGGATCTGTACGGGATGATAGTGCAGATCCTGTTTTGTTTTTAGAAAATTTGAAAAAGTAAAAAAAGATAGAAATAGGTGTTGACAAAGAAAATGTATGGTGCTATCTTAAATACATAGAAATTAGCACTCCAAACAAGTGAGTGCTAACAAAAACAAACAAGATGTCAGGAATCGGAAGTGAGAACATGGAAGAGAACGGATTAGATGAACGGAAGACAAAAATCTTAAATGCGATAATTAAAAATTATCTGGAGACTGGGGAGCCGGTAGGGTCCCGGACGATTTCCAAATATACGGATTTGAATCTGAGTTCGGCAACGATCCGCAATGAAATGTCCGATCTGGAAGAACTTGGCTATATCTTACAGCCACATACTTCTGCGGGAAGGATTCCTTCCGATAAGGGATATCGGTTTTACGTCGATCATCTGATGGAGGAAAAGGACAAAGAAGTGGCGGATATGAAAGAATTCGTCATTGAGCACACCGAGAAGATGGATCAGATATTACAGCAGGTTGCAAAACTTTTGGCAGTCAATACAAACTATGCGACAATGATCACTTCTCCGCAGACACATCACAGTAAGGTGAAGTTTTTACAGCTTTCCAATGTGGATGAGGATAATATCTTAGTGGTTGTAGTATTAGAGGGCAATCTGGTAAAGAATAAGATCATCCCGGTTGAAAAACCGATCGACAATGAACAGATGCTGAAACTCAATATGCTGCTGAACACCAATCTCACCGGATTTTCGATGGAGCAGATCAATCTTGGAACAATCGCACTGTTGAAGGAAAAAGCAGGAATTCACAGCCAGCTGATCGGCAGTGTTCTGGATGCGGTTGCTGAGGCAATCAACGAAGGTGAAGATCTTGAGATTTATACAAGTGGTGCAACGAATATCCTGAAATATCCGGAGCTCAGCGATTCCGGGAATGCGAGTGAACTGCTCAATGCATTCGAAGAGAAAAATCAGTTAGTCAGTCTGGTTACTGAGAATCTTGCAGAAGACGAGGAGCAGACGGGAATACAGGTTTATATAGGAAATGAAACGCCGATCCAGACCATGAAAGACTGCAGCGTGGTGACAGCTACCTATGAACTGGGTGAAGGCGTGAAGGGAACGATCGGGATCATCGGACCAAAGCGTATGGATTACGAAAATGTCATGAAAAATCTAAAGAATTTAAAAGCACAGTTAGATGGGATTTTAGATCGCAGAAAGAAGTAGGAGAAAGGGGCTAACAAAGTGTCAGAGAAGAAGAAAGAAGAAGTATTGGAAGAGGTTTTAGAAGACCTCGAAAAAGATGCCGCCGATCAGGCGGAAACAAAAGAAGATACTTCAGAAGATAAAAAAGAAACAGACAAAGAAGAAAAGTCCGAAAGTACAGAAAAAGCTGAGAAAAAAGGCGGCTTTAAAAAGAAAGATAAGAAGGACAAAAAGGATGAAAAAATCGAAGAACTGACCGATCAGGTGAAACGCCAGATGGCAGAGTTTGATAATTTCCGTAAGCGGACAGAAAAAGAAAAAACACAGATGTTCGAGACGGGAGCTAAGAGTGTGATCGAGAAGATACTTCCGGTCATTGATAATTTTGAAAGAGGACTTGCCGCTGTTCCGGAGAACGAAAAAGATAATGCTTTCGTAGACGGAATGGATAAAGTATATCGCCAGATGCTTACAGAGCTTGGCGCGATTGGTGTAAAGCCAATCGAAGCAATCGGTAAGGAGTTTGATCCGGAATACCACAATGCGGTAATGCAGGTGGAAAGTGAGGAATATGATTCCGGAATCATAGCCCAGGAATTACAGAAGGGTTATATGTATAATGATTCTGTGGTAAGACACAGCATGGTAGCAGTAGTACAGTAAACGCAGGCAGCAAACATTCAAAATAAAGAATATTATTTAATCAGGAGGCTTTATTATGAGTAAGATAATTGGTATTGACTTAGGAACAACAAATAGCTGTGTAGCAGTTATGGAAGGTGGAAAACCTACCGTTATCGCAAACCAGGAAGGCGCAAGAACAACACCTTCTATCGTGGCTTTTACAAAAACAGGAGAAAGATTAGTCGGTGAACCGGCGAAACGTCAGGCAGTTACAAATGCTGAAAAGACCATTTCTTCTATCAAGAGACACATGGGTACTGACTATAAGAAAGAAATCGAAGGAAAACAGTATTCACCGCAGCAGATCTCTGCAATGGTTTTACAGAAATTAAAAGCAGATGCAGAAGGATATCTTGGCGAAAAAGTTACCGAAGCAGTTATCACGGTACCGGCTTATTTCAACGACGCACAGCGCCAGGCAACTAAAGATGCAGGAAAGATTGCAGGCCTTGATGTAAAACGTATCATCAATGAGCCGACTGCTGCTGCACTTGCATATGGTCTTGACAACGAAAAAGAACAAAAGATCATGGTATACGATTTAGGTGGTGGTACATTTGATGTATCTATCATTGAGATCGGTGACGGTGTCATCGAAGTATTATCTACCAATGGTGATACACGTCTTGGCGGTGATGATTTCGATAACTGTATTACAGAGTGGATGATCAATGAATTTAAGAAAGCAGAAGGCGTGGATCTTTCCGGTGACAAGATGGCAATGCAGCGTTTGAAAGAAGCGGCTGAAAAAGCGAAGAAAGAACTTTCTTCCGCAACAACAACCAACATTAACCTGCCGTTCATCACAGCTACAGCAGAAGGACCGAAGCATTTCGACATGAACCTTACCAGAGCAAAATTCGATGAACTGACACATGATCTGGTAGAAAGAACAGCAATCCCGGTTCAGAATGCCATGAAGGATGCAGGACTTACCAATGCTGACCTGGGTCAGGTACTTTTAGTTGGTGGTTCTACACGTATCCCGGCTGTACAGGATAAAGTAAGACAGATCACAGGCAAAGAGCCGAGCAAATCCTTAAACCCGGATGAATGTGTAGCAATCGGTGCTTCGATTCAGGGTGGTAAACTTGCCGGTGATGCAGGTGCAGGCGACATCTTACTTCTGGATGTTACACCACTTTCACTTTCTATCGAGACTATGGGTGGTATTGCGACAAGATTGATCGAACGAAATACAACGATTCCGACTAAGAAGAGTCAGATCTTCTCAACAGCAGCGGACAATCAGACTGCCGTAGACATTAATGTAGTACAGGGTGAAAGACAGTTTGCAAGAGACAACAAGTCATTAGGACAGTTCCGTCTGGATGGTATTCCGCCAGCACGTCGTGGTGTTCCGCAGATCGAAGTTACTTTTGATATCGATGCAAACGGTATTGTAAATGTATCTGCAAAAGATCTTGGAACCGGAAAAGAACAGCATATCACTATTACAGCAGGTTCTAATATGTCCGATGAAGATATCGATAAGGCAGTAAAAGAAGCAGCAGAATTTGAAGCACAGGATAAGAAGAGAAAAGAAGCAATCGACACCAGAAATGATGCAGATGCATTCGTATTCCAGACACAGGAAGCACTTGATCAGGTAGGTGCAAATCTTGATCCGACTGATAAATCCGCAGTAGAAGCAGACTTAAAAGCATTAAAGGATTTAGTAGAAGCAAATCCTCAGCCGGAAAACATGACGGATGCGCAGATCGCAGACATGAAAGCTGCAAAAGAAAAATTGACAGAGTCTGCACAGAAAGTATTTGCAAAGATGTATGAACAGGCACAGGCAGCGCAGGGCGGTCAGGCAGCAGGTGCAGATCCGGATATGGGCGCGAATGCAGGCACAGCAGGCAATGCAGATGATGATGTAGTAGATGCTGATTATAAAGAAGTTTAATCAGACAGCAAAGAGATAAATATCGGCGGTGCCGGTGTTAATGCCGCCGCGGATGCGGATGGCACAAGCCAGGAAGCATGCCTGGAACAGAGAAGTTTCAGGCATGCTTGTTTGGATTGTTATATAGATTTTTACAGCAGGATAACTGCCGCAAAAATCTATGTGACAATATCAGGTTTTTTATATATATGAGAAGAGGGAATGAAAAATGGCTGAACAGAAAAGAGATTATTATGAAGTGCTCGGTGTAGATCGAAACGCCGATGAAGCAACTATTAAAAAAGCATATCGTGTCCTGGCAAAGAAATATCATCCGGACGCAAATCCGGGTGACCAGGAAGCGGAAAAGAAATTTAAAGAAGCGTCTGAAGCGTATGCGATCTTAAGTGATGCAGAGAAGAGAAAACAGTATGATCAGTTCGGTCATGCGGCATTTGACGGTGGCGCAGGCGGCGGAGCAGGAGGATTTGATTTCTCCGGTATGGATATGGGAGATATTTTCGGAGATATCTTTGGTGACTTTTTTGGCGGCGGAGGCAGAAGCAGAAGAACAAACAATGGGCCGATGAAGGGCGCAAATATACGTACCAGTGTCCGGATCACATTTGAGGAAGCGGTTTTTGGCTGTGAAAAGGAGATTGAACTGGTATTAAAGGATGAGTGTAAGACGTGTCACGGAAGCGGTGCGAAACCGGGAACTTCCAAAGAAACCTGTCCGAAATGCGGTGGTAAGGGAAAGGTTGTATACAGTCAGCAGTCTTTATTTGGTATGGTACAGAATGTCCAGAGCTGTCCGGATTGTAACGGAACTGGTCAGATCATTAAGGAGAAATGCGCGGATTGTCGTGGAACCGGATATATTGCAAGTAAGAAGAAGATTCAGGTATCCATTCCGGCAGGTATTGATGATGGTCAGAGCGTAAGAATCCGTGAAAAAGGGGAACCGGGTGTGAATGGAGGACCTCGCGGCGATCTTCTGGTGGAAGTAGTTGTGTCCAGACATCCGATCTTCCAGAGACAGGATATGAATATTTACTCTACAGCGCCGATCTCATTTGTGCAGGCGGCACTCGGTGGAGAAGTCCGTATTAATACGGTAGATGGAGATGTGTTGTATGAAGTAAAGCCGGGGACTCAGACTGATACTAAGATCCGCTTAAAAGGAAAAGGGGTTCCGTCACTGCGTAACAAGGCAATACGTGGTGATCAGTATGTAACACTTGTGGTACAGGTGCCGACAGGATTAAATGAGGTAGCAAAAGAAGCTCTGCGTACATTTGATGAGCATACTGGACAGACCTTGAAAAAACAGGGTACATCGGATGCAAAACCAAAGAAAAAAGGGTTCAAAGATAAGATAAAAGAAGCTTTTGATGAGAAATAAATGGGCACGAAAAGGCAATGCTGTGGCGGCATTGCTTTTTTGCAGTGCAGTAAATTTCAGAAATTCGGTTGACTTCCCCCAAAAGTAGTTGTAAACTCTGTATCAGTGAATGGTTTATTTTGGTTGCGAAGGAGTGTTTGGTGAAAAAGAGGTAAAAGCCATGGAACAGAGCATAATGACACAAAGTGAAGAAGAAGAAAAGAAAGAGTGCCAGATCTTTTCTGTGGAGGAAGCAGAACAGTTAAAGCGTTCCTTGGAACGAAAGGAATGGGAATTAAAAAGAGGACAAAGGCAGCTTGAACTGGACAGAAAAAGATTACAGCGGGAAAAAGAATCCGAGCGGGCAAAGCTTGCGAGGGAAAATCAGTTATTCGCCATGAAATGGAGACTTTTAGAAGAAGAAGTAAAAAAACTTGCAGATGAAAAACAGCAGATAGAAAAGCAGAAGATCTTATATGAGCAGATCAATGAATTTGAGCGCAGATCATCTTCGGAAGTCACTGTTCGCGGAGAGATGTTTTTCGCCGGAGTTACCAGTGAGCTGGCACTGAAAAAACGATATAAGGATCTGATCAAGATCTATCATCCGGACAATATTTCGGGGGATACGAATACGATACAGGAGATCAACCGGGAATACGATGAGCTAAAAGAAAGATTAGAATACTAGACCGCTGCAGTACATGGTACTGCGGCGTTTTTTCTTTTATGCATGAGAAACAGGCGTAGTTGCAACCAAAAACAAACTGTGTTATGATATAAAACAAGTATGCCTTTCGTGAGAGAAGGTAAAACCGCAGATTGAATAAAAAGGTGAAAAAAATGAAATGGAATAAGTTTACGATCGAAACGACGACGCAGGCAGAGGATTTTGTCAGTGCCATGTTAAATGACCTTGGGATTGAAGGAATTGAAATTGAAGATAATATACCGCTGACCGAGGAAGAACAAAAAGGAATGTTCATCGATTTCCCGCCGGAGCTTCCAGAAGATGACGGGACGAGCAAAGTCAGCTTTTATCTGGAAGAACAGGAAGATGCAAAAGAGATTCTGCGCAAAGTTATGTTGGGATTGGAAGAACAGCGGCAGTTCGTGGATGTCGGTGCAGGAACCATTTCATCCAGTCAGACTGAGGACATTGACTGGATCAACAACTGGAAGAAATTTTTCCAATCCTTTTATATTGATGATATTTTGATTAAGCCGACCTGGGAGGAACTAAAAGAAGAAGATAAGGACAAGTTCTTGATTGAGATTGATCCGGGTGTATCCTTTGGAACTGGAAAGCATGAGACGACACAGCTTTGCATCCGCCAGCTTCGGGAATATATAAAAGAAGGCGACCGGGTGCTGGATGTCGGATGCGGAAGCGGCATTCTGTCGATCGTTGCGATGAAACTCGGAGCATCTCATGTTGTAGGAACAGATCTTGATGAGAACTGCATGACTTCTACTTATGAAAATATGGAAGTGAATCATCTTCCGAAGGAACTGGGAGAGTTTTATGTGGGAAATCTGATTGATGATGTAGCACTTCAGGAGAAAGTTGGAACGGAAGTATATGATATCGTGGTTGCCAATATTTTAGCAGATGTCATCATTCCAATGGCTCCGGTGATTCCTGCGCGTTTGAAAAAGGGCGGTGTATTCATCACATCAGGGATCATTGATTTTAAAGAAAATGAGGTAAAAGAAGCTATTGAACGGGCAGGGCTTACCGTACTTGAAATCAATCATCAGGGTGAGTGGGTAAATATCACTGCAAGAAAGAATTAGGTTCAGGAGAAGGCAATGTATCAGTTTTTTGTGGAAGATGCACAGATTGGAAAAGAATTTATCACGATCACCGGATCAGATGTCAATCATATCAAAAATGTCCTTCGTATGAAACCGGGGGAGAAGATCCGTGTCAGCAATCAGCAGGGCAGGGACTATTATTGTGAGATTTTGGAGCTGGGAGAGGATTTTGTACAGGCAGATATTTTGGATTCCGAGGCGGCAGGGACAGAGCTTGGAACGAAGATCTTTCTGTTTCAGGCACTGCCGAAGGGAGACCGGATGGAGACTGTTATTCAAAAGGCAGTGGAACTCGGTGTGTATGAGATCATTCCGGTTGCAATGAAATACTGCGTGGTGAAGCTGGACGCAAAAAAGGCGGAAAATAAAAGAAAACGCTGGCAGGCGATCGCAGAAAGCGCGGCGAAACAGTCTAAGCGGAGCCGGATACCGGTAGTGCATGAAGTGATGGATTTTGCATCCGCAGTGGAATATGCAAAAACCTGTAAGGTGAATTTGGTTCCATATGAGAATGAACGGGGGATGGCGGCAACCAAAGAAGCTTTGGATTCTTTGAACACAGAGGATTCCGTCAGCATCATGATCGGGCCGGAAGGCGGTTTTGCGGAAAATGAGATTGAAAAGGTGCGTGCCGAGCAGATGCAGGTGATCTCACTTGGAAAGAGAATTTTACGCACGGATACGGCGGCGATCGCAACACTGTCGCTTCTGATGCTGGAATTGGAAATGATGGAGGCAGAACGGAAAAATGATGGAAGCATATCTGGATAATTCGGCGACAACACGCTGCTCAGACCGGGCATTTGCGCTGATGCAAAAAGTTTTTTTGGAGGATTATGGAAATCCGTCTTCTCTGCATATGAAAGGTGTGGAAGCGGAGCAATATGTGAAGCAGGCGAAGGAAAAGATTGCAAAAACGTTAAAGGTGACAGAAAAAGAGATTATCTTTACGTCCGGCGGTACGGAGTCGAATAATCTTGCCATCATCGGAACGGCATTTGCAAACCGCAGGGCGGGCAATCAGATCATCACAACAGCGATCGAGCATGCGTCAGTTGCAAATCCGATGAAATTTTTAGAAGAAGAAGGATTTGTGGTCACCTACCTTCCGGTGGATGAAAACGGCGTGATATCGCTTGCGGATTTAAAGGAAGCATTGACAGATCAGACGATCCTGGTTTCACTGATGCATGTCAACAACGAGATTGGTGCCCTAGAACCGATCGCAGAGGCGGCGGCGCTTGTGCATGAAAACAATCCGAAGACATTGGTGCATGTGGATGCAATCCAGTCTTATGGAAAATTTAAGATCTATCCCAAAAAAATGGGGATTGATCTGCTTTCTGTAAGCGGGCATAAGATTCATGGCCCGAAGGGCAGCGGATTTTTGTATGTGAAAGAAAAAACAAAGATAAAACCGATTATTTACGGCGGTGGTCAGCAGGGCGGTATGCGTTCCGGTACGGAAAATGTACCGGGGATTGCAGGACTTGGAGAAGCGTCTGCAGAGATCTATGAAGATTTTACAAAAAAGCAGGAGCGCCTGTATCAGCTAAAAGAGCGTTTTATCGCAGAGATCATGGCGATAAAAGGAGTTTCGGTCAATGGAAAGACCGGACGGGATAGTGCACCGCATATCGTGAGTGTGAGTGTGGAAGGCGTTCGTGCGGAGGTGCTTTTGCACTCACTTGAAGACAAACAGATCTATGTATCTTCCGGGTCGGCATGTTCTTCCAACAAACCGGCAGTCAGCCGTACATTAAAAGGAATTGGATTAAAACAGAATCTTTTAGATTCCACCGTGCGCTTCAGTTTCTCGGTGCACACTACGGAGGAAGAGGTTGATTACGCGGCGGATGTATTAAAAACACTGGTTCCTGCATTGCAGAAGTATACCAGACATTAGAAAGGAAATAGAAATGTACAGAGCATTTTTGATTAAATACGGAGAGATCGGAGTAAAGGGCAAGAACCGTTATGTGTTTGAAGATATGTTGGTCAAGCAGATCCGTTTTGCCTTAAACCCGGTGGATGGAGAGTTTGAAGTAAGAAAAGAGCAGGGAAGAATCTATGCGGAAGTCGTAAGTGACGAGTATGATTACGAAGAGACAGTGGATGCATTAAAAAATGTATTTGGAATCGTTGCATTCTGCCCGGTCGTTTTAGTAGAGGACGAAGGTTTTGACAAGCTTGCCGAAGATGTAGTGAGCTATTTAAAGGCGGCATATCAGGATACGAATTTTACCTTCAAAGTGAATGCCAGAAGAGCGAGAAAAAATTATCCGATGAATTCCATGGAGATCAACGCGGCACTCGGCGAGAAGATTCTCGAGGCGCTTCCCGACACAAAGGTAGATGTCCACAACCCACAGGTCATGGTAAGTATCGAAGTGCGCAACAAGATCAATATCTATTCAACGGAGATTCCTGGGCCGGGAGGAATGCCGGTCGGCTCGGCGGGAAGAGCAATGCTACTTCTTTCCGGCGGAATTGACAGTCCGGTAGCCGGTTACATGATCGCAAAGCGCGGCGTTGAGATTGAAGCGACTTATTTCCATGCACCGCCATACACCAGCGAGCGTGCGAAACAAAAGGTAGTCGATCTTGCCAAGATCGTGGCGAAATATTCCGGACCGATCAAGCTGCATGTGGTCAATTTTACGGATATTCAGCTTTATATCTATGAAAAATGCCCGCATGAGGAGCTGACGATCATTATGCGTCGCTATATGATGAAGATCGCAGAGCATTTTGCCCAGAAAGATAAATGTCTCGGACTGATCACCGGAGAGAGTATCGGACAGGTGGCAAGTCAGACCATGCAGTCGCTTGCGGTGACCAATGAGGTCTGCACGATTCCAGTCTATCGTCCGCTCATTGGATTTGATAAACAGGAGATTGTGGAGATCTCAGAAAAGATCGGAACCTATGAGACATCGATCCAGCCGTTTGAAGACTGTTGTACGATCTTTGTTGCAAAGCATCCGGTTACCAAGCCGAGTTTAAAAGTGATCAAGAATTCTGAGAAAAAGCTGGAAGAAAAGATCGATGCGCTGATGCAGGAAGCAATCGATTCTACGGAAACAATACTGGTAGAAGCTTAAGGAAACACATGAAAATAGGGCACGCAGGAAGGAGCACTTGCTTTCCTGCGTGGAGAACGAAAAAGATTTTGAGAAAATAAAAAGGGAGTGCTTACACACTCCCTTTTGGAAATTTTAATTATACAAGATATGGGTTTAAAACTTCCATGATTTCATCCAAATTTGCTTCGGTATGAATTGCTAAGTCAATTGGTTTGGATAAATCTAAACTGAAGATACCCATGATGGATTTTGCATCAATGACGTATCTGCCAGAGATTAAATCAAAGTCAAACTCGAATTGAGTAATAGCGTTGACAAAGGATTTTACCTTGTCGATAGAATTTAATGAAATTTGAACTGTTTTCATATAGAGACCTCCTTGGTTACTACAATTCTTTTTTATATTAGTATAGTAACTTTTTTTTTAGGAAAAGTCAACATAAAGTGAGGAAAAAAGTCAATGAAAAAAGTAGCATTGCACAATTTGGGGTGCAAAGTAAATGCATACGAGACGGAAGCAGTCCAGCAGATGCTTGAAGAATGCGGATATGAGATCGTTCCGTTTCATGAATATGCAGATATTTACATTATAAATACCTGTTCGGTGACCAATATGGCAGATCGGAAATCGCGCCAGATGCTTCACAGGGCAAAAAAGCAGAATCCGGATGCAATCGTGGTCGCGATGGGCTGTTATGTACAGACGGCGGCGGAAGAAGTAAAAAAAGATACCGCAGTGGACATTGTGATCGGCAATAACAAAAAGCATGAACTGCCGGAGTTGTTAAAAAAATGCGAAGAAGAAAAAATGCAGGGCAGGAAAGAACCGGAGCTTGCGGTGATCGACATTAACGAAAAGGGTCAGGTGTATGAGGAACTGTTCCTAAAAAAGACGGCAGAGCATACAAGGGCTTTTATCAAGGTGCAGGATGGCTGCAATCAGTTCTGTAGTTATTGCATCATCCCATATGCCAGAGGAAGGGTGCGCAGCAGAAAGACAGAGGATGTTCTGCGGGAAGTGGAGCATCTTGCTGGGCAGGGATATAAAGAAGTTGTGCTGACAGGGATACATTTAAGTTCTTTTGGTGTGGATACCGGTGATACGCTGCTTAATCTGATCGAAGAAGTGCATAACGTAGATGGGATCGAACGTATCCGTCTGGGTTCCTTGGAACCGCGTATCGTAACAGAAGAGTTTGCAAAACGTCTTGCAGGCATGGAAAAGATCTGCCCGCATTTTCATCTGTCACTGCAAAGCGGCTGTGATGCGACATTAAAGCGCATGAACCGGCGTTATGATACGAAAGAATATGCGAATAAATGTGAGGTTTTACGAAAATACTTTAAACATCCGGCGATTACAACGGATGTTATCGTGGGATTTCCGGGAGAGACAGAAGCGGAATTTGAGACGACAAGAGCATTTTTAGAGAATATCCATTTCTATGAGATGCATATTTTTAAATATTCCAAACGGAAGGGAACCAAGGCGGCGGTCATGGAAAATCAGGTGCCGGAGGAAGTAAAGACGGCAAGAAGTGCGGTGCTTTTAGAACTGGAAAAAAAGATGTCCAGGGAATTCCGGGAGGAATATCTTGGAAAAACAGAGGAAGTGCTGCTGGAAGAAGAACTGGAACTGGATGGCACACGGTATTTTACCGGATATACAAAAGAGTATGTAAAAGTAGTCGTTTCGGCAGACGGACATAAGGCAAATACAATGGTTCGAGGAGAGTTAAGACAGAAGCTTTTGGACGGACTGTATCTTATGGTTGAATTTTAATAGGATTTGTATTAAAATAGTACTAGCGATGCTTTTGACTTCAGGAGAACAAAAGAGCAAAAATAAGGGCGTGAAATTATGCAGGATAAAAATAACACACAATATTTTAAAGTAGAAAAAGAACCGGAGATCAAAGTGAAGGATGTACTGGATATCGTATATCATGCACTGTCCGAGAAAGGGTATAATCCCGTAAATCAGATTGTTGGATATATTATGTCAGGAGATCCGACATATATCACCAGTCATAATAATGCAAGAAGTCTGATCATGAAGGTAGAACGTGACGAACTCGTGGAAGAAATTTTAAAAGAATATATCAAGACCAATTCCTGGCAGTAGGAGGAGTGCTATGCGTATCATCGGATTGGATTTCGGCTCAAAGACCGTGGGTGTTGCGATGAGTGATGAACTTCTGATCACGGCACAGGGAGTTGAGATTGTGCGGAGAAAGTCTCCGGGAAAGCTGCGCCAGACGCTGGCAAGGATTGAGGAGATCATTGCGGAATACGGTGCGGAGAAGATTGTGCTGGGCTATCCCAAGAATATGAACAATACAGAGGGAGAGCGCTGTGAGAAAACGTTAGAATTCAAGGAGATGCTGGAAAGACGTACCTCTCTACCTGTTATTTTATGGGATGAGAGACTGACGACAGTATCTGCGGATCAGGTCATGATGGAAAGCGGGATCAGACGGGAAGACCGTAAAAAATATGTGGACAGAGTTGCCGCTGAATTTATACTTCAGGGATATCTGGATTCTTTGAAGAACCGGACAGAATAGGAGTTTTCATGGAAAAAGTAAAATTTACCGATCCGGACACGGGTGAATGTCTGGAATTTTATGTAGTGGAACAGACGAGGATCAATAATATGGATTATCTGCTGGTGACTGTGGATGAAGACGGTGACTCAGATGCATTTGTATTAAAAGATCTTTCCAAAGACACAGAAAAAGAAGCGGTCTATGAGATCGTGGAAGAAGAAGCAGAATTAGAAGCAATCGCTAAAGTATTTTCCGAGATGCTGGAAGATGTCGATATTGAATTATAGAACATTTTAGGGGCATTGATTTTAGAAAGAAAGATACATAGGGAAACGTTTGAAATGGACGGTCATTCCCGCAGGTAACGAGTCAGGTGAACATGTATGCATGGTCGCTTGGCTCGTTATGAACAAATCTTGAAAAATAAAACAGGAACGGAGAATCAAACAAATAAATGGAGGTGCGGACTTGAAGAAAAAGTCAACAGAAAACAGTAATCATTCAAAATTAAAGATCATTCCGTTAGGAGGATTAGAGCAGATCGGAATGAACATCACGGCATTTGAATACGAGGACAGTATCATCGTGGTGGACTGCGGATTGTCTTTCCCGGAAGATGACATGTACGGTATCGACCTTGTAATCCCGGATGTCACCTATCTGAAGGACAACATCGACAAAGTAAAGGGATTTTTTATCACGCATGGTCATGAGGATCATATCGGTGCGATCCCTTATGTGTTAAGAGAGGTGAATGTGCCGATCTATGCGACCAAGCTGACGATGGGAATCATTGATCATAAGCTGACGGAGCATAATCTGTTATCAAAAGTAAAGCGTAAGGTCGTAAAATACGGACAGCATATCAATCTGGGCTGTTTCCGTGTGGAATTTATCAAGACAAATCACAGTATTCAGGATGCGGCTGCGCTCGCAATCTATTCGCCGGCAGGTATTGTGGTGCATACCGGGGACTTTAAGGTGGATTATACACCGGTATTCGGGGATGCCATTGACTTACAGCGTTTTGGTGAGATCGGAAAGAAGGGTGTACTTGCACTGATGTGCGATAGTACCAATGCAGAGCGTCCGGGCTTTACCATGTCAGAAAAGACAGTCGGAAAGACATTTGAGACTATTTTTGCAGATCACAAGAACAGCCGTATCATCATTGCAACATTTGCATCCAATGTGGATCGTGTACAGCAGATTATCGATACGGCGTATAAATATGGCAGAAAAGTAGTTATTGAGGGACGGAGCATGGTCAACATCATTTCCACGGCTCAGGAACTCGGTTATATCAATATTCCGGATAATACACTGATCGACATCGAGGTGTTAAAGAACTATCCGGATGAAAAAACCGTACTGATCACGACAGGAAGTCAGGGAGAATCCATGGCGGCATTGTCCCGTATGGCGGCCGGTATTCACAGAAAGATCACGATCAAACCGAATGATACGATCGTTTTAAGCTCTAATCCGATTCCTGGAAATGAAAAAGCAGTTTCCAAGGTCATCAACGAGCTTTCAATGAAGGGTGCAGAGGTTATTTTTCAGGATGTACATGTATCCGGTCATGCGTGTCAGGAGGATATCAAGTTAATCTATTCTCTGGTAAAACCGAAATATGCGATTCCGGTACATGGTGAGTATCGCCATCTGATGGCACAGGCACATGTAGCGGAAGAGATCGGCGTAGAAAAAGACAATATCTTTCTGCTTTCCTCCGGTGATGTGCTTGAACTTGACGAGGATGGAGCAGCAGTTACCGGACATGTACCGGTGGGAGATGTTATGGTAGACGGACTTGGCGTTGGTGATGTCGGAAATATTGTTCTGCGTGACAGACAGCATTTGGCAGAAGAGGGTATCATCATTGTTGTCCTGACACTGGAGAGCGGTTCCGGACAGGTGCTTGCGGGCCCGGATATCGTTTCCAGGGGGTTCGTCTATGTACGCGGCTCTGAAAGCCTGATGGATGAGGCAAAGCAGGTGCTCAATGATACAATGGATCACTGTATGGATAAAAACATTACAGACTGGGGAAAAATAAAATCAGAGATCAAGGATGCGCTTGGCGATTTTGTGTGGAAAGAGACCAAACGGAAGCCAATGATCATTCCGATCATCATGGAAGTTTAGGTAAGAACTGAGGACGGAAATATGGAACAGATGAGAGAAGCGCTGGATGCGCTCCTCGCTGCCATCCGGACAAGCGAGGAATATAAAAATTATCAGGACATCAAGGCGCGGATTCAAGAGAAACCGGAGGTTGAAAAAAGAGTCAATGATTTTCGGAAACGCAGTTATCAGTTACAGAATCAGAATGATTCGGATCTTTTCAAGGATATGGATAAATTGGAGCGTGAGAAAACCAGAATCTGTGAGAATCCGCTTGCGGCAGAATATCTTGCGGCAGAATTGGCATTCTGTCGTATCATTCAGGAAATCAACTGGGAATTTGTAGAAAAACTGGATTTTGAAGTCGGGTTTGAAAACGAAGGAGAATAGCGAGGCGTTTGGAATGAAAAATACCAGCAGAGTCGTAATAAGAATAACCGGTAGCGTCCTTTCGCTCCTGATACTGGTTCTGGTGGTGATCGGGCTGGCTCGGGCAGGTCAGTGGGCATATGGATTCGGTTACCGCGTCTATACAGAAAGCGCTGTGGAAAGTGCACCGGGAACAGATAAAACAGTTACAGTGACCTCGGATATGTCGGCAAAAGAGATTGGTACGCAGTTGGAAGAAAAAGGTCTGATCCGGGATGCAGATCTTTTTGTGGCTCAGCTTGCGCTTTCTTCTTATTCGGGAGCGATCAAGGCAGGAACGTATACGTTGAATACGTCGATGACCGCTGAGGAAATGATGCAGGTCATGGCTGCGGAGGAAGATACTGAGAGCAGTACGGAGAATACATAAAAGAAAGCGGAGTAAGAATATTGGTAGTAGAGGAACGACTGGTTACATACATCAATTCGTTGGAAACTGGGAATACGGAGATCTTAGATGAAATTGAAAAAGAAGCATTAAAAAGTGAGGTTCCAATCATCCGAAAGGAAATGCAGACTTTTTTGAAGGTGTTTCTTGCGATGAAGCGCCCGGTACGGATTTTAGAAGTCGGTACTGCAGTCGGATTTTCCGCGATCCTTATGGCAGAATATAATCCGGAAGAGTGTGAGATCGTCACGATTGAAAATTATGAAAAGCGGATTCCGATCGCATGCGAAAATTTTAAGCGGGCAGGGAAAGAATCTGCGATCACACTCCTGACCGGAGATGCAAAAGAGGTTCTTCCAACGATTGAAGAACCTTTTGATTTTATATTTATGGATGCGGCGAAGGGACAGTATATTCATTTTCTGCCAGATGTACTGCGTTTATTGAAAAGCGGCGGTACGCTGATATCCGACAATGTGCTGCAGGATGGCGATATTATAGAATCCCGTTTTGCGGTAACGCGGAGAAACCGCACGATTCACAAAAGAATGCGGGAATATCTGTATACACTCACCCATCACGAAGAACTGACCACGGCGGTATTGCCGATCGGAGATGGTATTACGGTCAGCGTAAAGAAATAAAAAGCAGGAGAGAAGAAAACATGAGACATCCGGAATTACTCGTACCGGCAAGTAGCCTTGAGGTACTGAAAATAGCAGTTGTATTTGGTGCGGACGCAGTATATATCGGCGGAGAAGCATTCGGACTGCGTGCGAAAGCGAAAAATTTTTCCATGGAAGATATGGAGGAAGGCATTCTTTTTGCGCATGAACATGGTGTAAAAGTGTATGTGACGGCGAATATCCTTGCGCACAACGATGACTTGGAAGGAGTACGTGCATATTTTGAGGAATTAAAGGCGGTCGGACCGGATGCGCTCATTATTTCAGATCCGGGCGTGTTTACGGTTGCGCGGGAGGTCTGTCCTGAGATAGATATACATGTCAGCACGCAGGCGAACAATACCAATTATGGTACGTTTTTATTCTGGCAGAAGCTTGGAGCAAGCCGCGTCGTGACTGCAAGGGAACTTTCGCTTGAAGAGATAAAACAGATCCGGGCGGAGATACCAAAGGAGCTTGAGATAGAGACGTTTGTACATGGAGCGATGTGTATTTCTTATTCCGGAAGATGCCTGCTCAGCAATTATTTTACCGGAAGAGATGCAAATCAGGGAGCATGTACGCATCCATGCCGTTGGAAGTATGCGGTGGTCGAGGAAAAAAGACCTGGAGAATATCTGCCGGTTTATGAAAATGAGCGCGGAACCTACATTTTTAATTCCAAGGATCTTTGTATGATCGAGCATATTCCGGAACTGATCGAAGCAGGGATAGACAGCTTTAAGATTGAAGGACGCATGAAGACCGCGCTTTATGTGGCTACGGTTGCACGTACTTACCGAAAGGCGATCGATGATTATTTAGAGTCTCCGGAAAAGTATAAAGAAAACATGCCATGGTATCTGGATCAGATCTCAAACTGTACCTACCGCCATTTTACGACAGGATTTTTCTTCGGAAAGCCGTCAGAAGAGGCACAGATTTATGACAATAATACCTATGAAAAGGAATACACGTATCTTGGTATTGTGGGGGGCCAGAATAAAGAGGGACTCTACCGGATCGAACAGCGCAATAAGTTTTCGGTCGGTGAGACAATCGAGATCATGCGTGCGGACGGAGCGAATATACCGGTCGTTGTAAAGCGTATTGTGGATGAAGAAGGCAATGAGATGGAAAGCGCGCCGCATCCGAAGCAGGTGCTATATCTGGATCTTGGGCAGCCGCTTGAGCAGTACGATATTTTGCGCAGAAAAGAAGAACAGTAGGGGTATGGCAAAGAAAGGGGAGAAGAATGAAAAGACAAAAATATGATCTGACTAAAGAAGCAAAAAAGCTGGAAGAACTTCTGGCACTAGAGCACAGCGAAAAAGAACATGCGCTGCAGATACTGGAAGAGATCTGTAAGTGCATTGAACTGCTTGAGGCGCAGATGCCGGCAAACGAAAGAGAAGGTTATCAGTTAAAAGGCATGATCGGGGAGATCCGGGCGGACGAGGGCAGGATTGACACGGAGGGCAATGAATTTCAGGGTGCGAAGACCATTGCGGATGCTTGGCTTACTGATTTTTATGATCTGTGTGAAGCATGCGGCTGTAAGATTGAGGACGATGAAAAAAACGGCTGATCGGGAAAAAAAACAGGGATCACAAGGCATGAGAAAGAGCCCTGTGATCCCTGTTTTTTTGATGGCAACGGGCAAAATGAATACCCTGTTGGCATTTAATGTTTATAGATTGTTTCGAGATAATCCATGCGAGCACCGAGGTTGGATAACAGCAGATCAATGATCGTAAGTGCTGTCATGGATTCAACAACGACAACGGCACGCGGCACAATGATCGGGTCATGACGTCCCTTGATCTTGATATCGATTTCTTCGTTATTTTTGTTTACAGTCTGCTGTGTGGATGCGATCGAAGGCGTTGGCTTTATTGCTGCACGGAACGTGATCGGACTTCCGTCACTCATGCCGCCGAGCACACCCCCGGCGTGGTTTGTTTTTTTCGTGACAGAGCCGTTTTCATCCAGACAGAAGGCATCGTTATTGGAAAGTCCCGTTGCGGAGGCAACAGCAAATCCGTCACCAATCTCAAAGCCCTTGACAGCACCGATGGAGAGAATTGCTTTTGCGAGATTGGCATCGAGTTTTTCAAATACCGGATCACCGATACCGGCAGGCATTCCGGTGATTACGCATTCCACCGTTCCGCCGGAAGAATTTTGTTCGCTCATGCATTTTTCCAGATAAGAAGCTGCCGCTTCTGCCGCTTCTTTGTCCGGCATGGCAAGTGCATTCTGAGAGATCTCATCTCTTGAAAAACGGCTCATGTCCACAGACACAGGACCGATAGAGCTGGTATAGGTCAGAATGTGGATGCCAAGTGTGTCTAAGATCTTGCAGGCAATGGCACCGGCGGCAACACGGCCAATCGTTTCTCTGCCCGAAGAACGTCCGCCGCCCCGGTAATCACGGAAACCGTATTTGGCATCAAAGGTATAATCGGCATGTCCCGGACGATAGTAGGATGCGATTTCGCTGTAATCCTTTGACTGCTGATTTTTATTAAAGACGACCAGTGAGATCGGAGTGCCGGTAGTTTTTCCTTCAAATACACCGGAAAGAATCTCTACTGCGTCATCCTCCTTACGCGGAGTGGTATATTTAGACTGTCCCGGTTTTCTCCGGTTCAGATATACCTGAATATCTGCTTCCGAGAGCGGAAGCCCGGCCGGACAGCCGTCAATTACGACGCCGACACCTTTACCGTGGGATTCGCCCCAGGTTGTGATCTTAAATATATTTCCAAACGTTGAACCTGCCATGATGTCCTCCTGTTTTCTCATAAATTGCAATATTTTAAGTATAGAGGATTTGTAAGAGAAAGACAACCGAAAAATCAAAAATGAGTGGGGATTTTGTTCTGTACATTTTGAGGAGAAGCCGCTATAATAAGTAACAGACGATTGAGCAATAAAGCAAAAAAGGAGATTTTATGTACGAACTTTTAAAAAAAGACGGACGGGCGAAGCGGGGTGTGCTTCATACCGTACATGGTGATATACAGACACCGGTTTTTATGAATGTGGGTACGGCTGCGGCGATCAAAGGAGCGGTATCTACCGAGGATCTGGAACAGTTAAAGACGCAGGTCGAACTGTCCAATACCTACCATCTTCATGTAAGGCCGGGAGATGAGATTGTAAAAAAAATGGGCGGCCTGCACAAGTTTATGGTATGGGACAAGCCGATTCTTACAGACTCCGGCGGATTTCAGGTATTTTCCCTGGCGGATCTGCGTAAGATCAAGGAAGAAGGCGTATATTTTCATTCCCATGTGGACGGTAGAAAGATTTTTATGGGACCGGAGCAGAGTATGCAGATCCAGTCAAATCTGGGTTCTACGATCGCGATGGCATTTGATGAATGCGCGCCTGCCCTGGCAGACCGTAACTATGTGGAAAACTCTGTAGCACGCACGACCAGATGGCTTGCGCGTTGCAAGACGGAGATGCAGCGTTTGAACGGACTTGAGGATACGATCAACAAGCAGCAGCTTTTGTTTGGAATCAATCAGGGAGCTGTACTTGATGATGTCCGTATCGACCACGCAAAACGGATCACGGAGATGGATCTTGACGGCTATGCAGTGGGCGGACTTGCAGTGGGCGAGACACACGATGAGATGTATCATATCTTAGATGTGACGATTCCGCATCTGCCGGAAAATAAGCCGACTTATCTTATGGGAGTCGGAACACCGGCGAATATTTTAGAAGGCGTTGCCCGTGGTGTGGACTTCTTTGACTGCGTATATCCGACACGAAACGGAAGACACGGACATGTATACACGAATCAGGGAAAATTAAATTTGTTTAACCAGCGCTTTGAACTGGATGACAGACCGATTGAGGAAGGCTGTGGCTGTCCGGCATGCCGCAGATACAGCAGGGCATATATCCGCCATCTGTTAAAGGCGAAGGAAATGCTTGGTATGCGCCTTTGTGTTATGCATAACCTGTATTTCTATAATACGATGATGGAGGAGATACGGGATGCGATTGATGCGGGAAGGTATGCATCCTATATGGATGACAAGCTGTACGGCATGAGCCAGGTGAAGGAAAATAAATGAAATTTCTATGAAAAAATGGAAAACTACTTGATGTGACAGACAACTTTGTGTAGAATAAGAACAGCTCTTCAAAAAGACAGGAAGCAATTTATATGGTGATTTTAGGAGGAAGAATGCAATGTCTATTTTAGCAGAAGCAACAACAGGTGCCGGCTCGATGAGTCTTATGATTTTCTGGCTGGTACTCTTATTTGTATTGATGTATTTTATGATGATTCGTCCACAGAAGAAAGAGCAGCAGCGTAAAGATGCAATGCTTTCCGAACTTGCGGTCGGAGATACTGTCCTGACGACCAGTGGATTTTACGGAGTGGTCATTGATATTTCCGATGACACAGTGATCATTGAATTTGGTAACAACAAAAACTGCCGTATTCCGATGCAGAGAGCTGCGATCGCAGCAGTGGAAAAGCCGGAAGAGGCTGTTGTGGAGAAGCCGGACAAGAAAGCAGATAAGAAAGACAAAAAGACTGATAAATAGCAGGCAGTCGAAAAAGAGACTTGGGGCAGCTCCTGAGTCTCTTTCTGTTATAGAATAAGAAAAAATAATGATAAGGAGGACTTTTTATGGGTAACGAAAGAGAACAGGCAAAAGCAGGTGTACTAATGAAACTGGTGGGTGTCTGTGCGACACCGTTTCTGGCACTATGGCTCTTAAACATAGTCGTGATGCATCTGGTTTGGAAGGGAACGTTAAGCAGTTTTACAGCAAATGTGATCATGCTTATCGTGGTTGTTGTGATGATCGGCGGAGTGATGGCAGCAGTAAAGGCGGCAACAGCAAAGATCCGTTTTATGGTAAAGCATATGGAAGAACCGGACAGTACCAGTTTGGAACCGGATAACGCGCTCCTGCAGCGTAATGACGCGCTCGGAGAAATGGCGCGTTCCGCAAATGAGATGATCGTATCTTTTGCACAGGTCGTAAGTCAGATCCGTACAGCAACAGAAGAATTAGGCGAAGTGTCCGGCGACTTTAAGGTGTCTTTTGAAAATATGTCGGATTCTGTAGAGCGTGTCAGCGGAAAGGTGAATTCTATTACAGATAATACGGCGGCACAGGCGGATAAGACCAGAGACATTGAACAGAAGATCATGAATATCAGTCAGGCAGTGGAGACGATCGCGCAGAATATTGATGTTCTCGTGGAAAGTGCTGGAAAAATGAAATCCTGCAATGAGGAAGCGGAAAATATCATGCGTGAGCTTGTGACCATCAGCCGGGATAACAGCACAGCGGTTGAGAATGTGCGCAGTCAGACCGATTTGACGAATCAGTCCGCTATGCAGATCCGTACTGTAACGGAGATCATTGCCGGGATTTCCAGCCAGACCAACCTGTTGGCACTCAATGCAAGTATTGAAGCAGCACGTGCAGGGGAGCAGGGAAAAGGTTTTGCAGTAGTTGCAGAAGAGATCCGTACACTTGCGGATCAGTCGAGAGAATCTTCGGAAAAGATCAATGCGATCGTAAATACACTGATCGAAAATTCCAATGTCAGCGTGGATATCACAGAAAAAGTATCCGAGGCGTTTGAAGAACAGAACAAAAAGATTCATGAGACAGAGAGCATTTTTGCATCTCTCAATCAGGAAATCGCACTCGTAAGCGATTCGATTCACGGTATCGGAACAGAAGTGGATGAACTGAATGAACACAAGAATGCAATGGAAGCGGGCATTGTGACGCTTACGCAGACCGCAGAGGAAAATACGCAGAGTGCAAGAGAAACACTGGATTCTATGAATGAAGTGGAAGCAATCGTAATGCAGTGCAAGAATTCCACGAACCGCATTACGGATGTGGCGGAAGATCTCGTTTCCGGAATCCAGAAGGTTGGTGTAAACCAATTTAAGCAGGAAGTACAGGAAAGATTCTGATAAACAGACAGATACTGCAGTTCTTGATCGCAGCAGGAAAATGAGAGCAGGGCGGATTCCTCACCAGAGGTCTGCCCTGCCTTTCTATAAAGTGAAATAATAGAAAAAAGCTTTTCTATAACCGGAATGAATACCAAATATAAAAAACAAGAATGGATACGCTTATTGAAATCAGTAGGAAAATACTATATAGTATAACTATTAAGCATATCAGAGAAAAGTTTTGAATGAGAAAGGAAGTAGAAATTCCATGAAATGTAAGGTTGGAGTTATTTCCGGTGACGGGATCGGACCGGAGATTGTAAGAGAAGCAAAAAAAGTATTAGATAAAATCGGCAAAACATATGGACATGAATTTTTGTATGAGGATATTCTGATGGGGGGCTGTTCCATTGATGCGACCGGTGTACCGCTGACGGATGAGGCAATCGCACAGGCAAAAGCGTCTGATGCGGTGCTGATGGGTTCCATCGGCGGAAATACATCCACATCTCCGTGGTATAAACTGGCACCGGAACTGCGACCGGAAGCAGGACTTTTAAAACTGCGCAAGTCCTTAAATCTGTTCGCAAATCTGCGCCCGGCATATCTTTATGAAGAATTAAAAGAGGCATGCCCGCTTCGGGATGACATTATCGGAGATGGGTTCGATATGATGATCATGCGTGAGTTGACCGGAGGATTATATTTCGGTGCGCGTGAAACAAAGGAAGTGGATGGCGTTGTTACAGCAGTGGATACGCTTTCCTATAATGAAAATGAGATCAGAAGGATCGCAAAGCGCGGGTTTGATATTGCAATGAAGCGCAGAAAAAAAGTGACTTCCGTAGATAAAGCGAATGTGCTGGATTCGTCCAGACTCTGGAGAAAAGTGGTAGAGGAAGTCGCAAAAGATTATCCGGAGGTTACATATGAGCATATGTTAGTTGATAACTGTGCGATGCAGCTTGTGAAAGATCCGCGTCAGTTTGATGTTATCCTGACTGAGAATATGTTTGGAGACATCTTATCCGATGAGGCGAGTATGGTGACCGGGTCCATCGGAATGCTTTCATCTGCCAGCTTAAATGACACTAAATTCGGACTTTATGAGCCGAGTGGCGGATCTGCGCCGGATATCGCGGGCAAGGGAATTGCAAATCCGATCGCGACGATTTTGAGCGCGGCAATGATGCTCCGTTATTCCTTTGATCTGGATCAAGAGGCAGAGGCAATCGAGCAGGCAGTAAAACAGGTCTTAAAGGAAGGCTACCGCACGATCGATATTATGCCGCAGGAAGCGGAGAAACGTGCCGCAGTCACAGAAGTCGGAACAGAAAAAATGGGAGATCTGATCGCGGAGCGCATATAGGCGCTCCGGTATCGGAAGTGATAGAAAGGAAACAAAAAATGAAGAGTGATAATGTAAAATGCGGTATGCAGCAGGCGCCGCATCGAAGCCTTTTCAATGCACTGGGCTTCACCGAAGAAGAAATGAAAAAACCAATGGTCGGTATTGTCAGCTCCTACAATGAGATCGTACCGGGACATATGAATTTGGATAAAATTGTAAATGCGGTAAAACTGGGTGTTGCGGAAGCAGGCGGTGTTCCGGTTGTATTTCCGGCGATCGCAGTCTGTGATGGAATTGCTATGGGACATATTGGAATGAAATATTCTCTGGTCACCAGAGATCTGATCGCGGATTCTACCGAATGTATGGCACTGGCACATCAGTTTGATGCACTTGTTATGGTCCCGAACTGTGACAAGAACGTACCGGGGCTTCTGATGGCTGCGGCAAGGATCAATGTACCGACTGTATTCGTGTCCGGCGGTCCGATGTTAGCAGGACATGTAAAAGGACAGAAGAGAAGTCTTTCCTCCATGTTTGAGGCGGTAGGTTCTTATGCGGCAGGAACAATGACAGAAGATGATGTAAGGGAATTTGAAGAAAAAGTATGTCCGACCTGCGGTTCCTGTTCCGGTATGTATACCGCGAATTCCATGAACTGCCTGACAGAAGCTCTTGGTATGGGACTGCGTGGAAACGGAACCATCCCGGCAGTATATTCCGAGCGTATCAAGCTTGCGAAACACGCGGGTATGGCGGTTATGGATATGTACCGCAAGAATATCCGCCCGAGAGACATTATGACCAAAGAGGCGATCTTAAATGCACTGACCGTAGATATGGCGTTAGGCTGCTCTACCAATAGTATGCTGCATCTTCCGGCAATTGCACATGAAGTGGGTTTTGATTTCGATATTTCTTTTGCGAATCCAATCAGTGAGAAAACACCGAATCTCTGCCATCTTGCACCGGCAGGCCCTACCTATATGGAAGACTTAAACGAGGCAGGAGGCGTTTATGCGGTCATGAAAGAACTGGCGGATGCGGGATTATTGCATACCGACTGTATGACAGTGACAGGAAAGACCGTGGGCGAAAACATCAAAGATGCAGAAAATAAAAATCCGGAAGTCATAAGACCACTCGACAATCCGTACAGCAAGACCGGCGGACTTGCCGTGTTAAAGGGAAATCTTGCACCGGACGGCGGCGTGGTAAAACGTTCTGCAGTCTGCGATGAGATGATGGTGCATGAAGGACCGGCGCGCGTGTTTGACTGTGAGGAAGATGCGATTGCAGCGATCAAAGGCGGTAAGATCGTGGCAGGAGATGTTGTGGTTATCCGTTACGAAGGACCAAAGGGTGGACCGGGCATGCGTGAGATGCTAAATCCGACTTCCGCGATCGCAGGAATGGGACTTGGATCTTCCGTAGCATTGATCACAGATGGACGATTTTCCGGTGCAAGCCGTGGAGCTTCCATCGGTCATGTTTCACCGGAAGCTGCCGTAGGCGGGCCGATCGCGCTGGTAGAAGAAGGAGATATGATAAAAATCAATATTCCGGAAATGACATTAGAGCTTGCGGTTTCCGAAGAAGAACTTGCAGCAAGAAAAGCAAAATGGCAGCCGAGAGAGCCTAAGGTAAAGACCGGTTATCTGGCACGTTATGCGTCAATGGTAACTTCCGGCAATCGTGGTGCGATTCTTCAGGTTCCGGGAACTGAAGAAAAATAAAAAAGGCAGAATGGGGTCAGAAAGTGAGGAAGCATAGATGCAGTTGACAGGTGCGCAGATCGTAATTGAATGTTTGAAAGAACAGGGCGTGGATACCGTGTTCGGATATCCGGGCGGCGCAATTTTAAATGTATATGATGAATTGTATAAGCATAAAAATGAAATCAGGCATGTGCTGACTTCCCACGAGCAGGGAGCTTCCCATGCGGCGGACGGCTATGCGAGAAGCACCGGAAAAGTCGGTGTGTGTTTTGCAACATCGGGACCGGGTGCAACGAATCTGGTCACCGGTATTGCAACCGCCTATATGGATTCAGTGCCGATTGTGGCGATTACCTGCAACGTCGGCGTGCCGCTCCTTGGAAAAGACAGCTTTCAGGAGATTGACATTGCGGGCGTTACGATGCCGATCACAAAACATAACTATATCGTAAAAGATGTTGCAAATCTTGCCGATACAATCCGCAAAGCATTTGAAATTGCGAAAAAGGGCAGACCGGGTCCGGTGCTTGTGGATATTCCGAAAGATGTGACGGCACAAAAGACAGAATATCAGGCGAAAGAACCGGAGACAGTGGTAAGGGATGCAAAACGGATTACGGAGGATGATCTTGAGACTGCGCTGGGGCTGATCCAAGAAGCGAAAAGGCCATATGTATTCGTGGGCGGCGGAGCAGTCATATCCGGCGCGAGTGCGGAACTGCGTGAATTTGTGGATAAGATCGATGCTCCGGTCTGCGATTCCCTTATGGGGAAAGGCGCTTTTGACGGCACAGATGCACGGTATACCGGAATGCTTGGCATGCACGGAACCAAAACATCGAATTACGGTGTCAGTGAATGTGATCTTCTGATCGCAATCGGCGTGCGTTTCAGTGACCGTGTACTCGGAAATGCACAGAAATTTGCGAGTCAGGCAAAAATCTTACAGTTTGATGTGGACCCGGCGGAGATTAACAAGAATATCGTAGTCACAGCGAGCGTGATCGGAGATGTGAAAGAAATCTTAAGCAGGATCAATGCGAAGCTTGAGCCGATGGAACATAAAGACTGGATGGGGCATATCATAGCATACAAAGAGAAATATCCGCTCACCTATCATCCGGAAGGCTTAAGCGGACCGTATATCATAGAACAGGTATACAAGATGACGAAAGGTGAAGCGATCATGGTGACAGAGGTTGGTCAGCATCAGATGTGGACGGCGCAGTATTATCGCTATGCGAAACCGCGTACCCTGCTGACGTCCGGCGGACTGGGAACCATGGGGTATGGACTTGGTGCTGCAATCGGAGCGCAGGTGGCCAATCCGGATAAGCAGGTGGTCAACATCGCAGGTGATGGATGTTTCCGTATGAACATGAATGAGGTGGCAACAGCAGTACGGGAACAACTACCGTTAATTCAAGTCGTGATCAATAATCATGTACTTGGCATGGTAAGACAGTGGCAGAATTTATTTTACGAGGCACGTTATTCTGCTACCGTACTAAACGATTCGGTTGATTTTGTAAAGCTTGCGGAGGCAATGGGAGCCACCGGAATCCGGGTGACAACGAGGGAAGAGTTCACGGATGCATTCCAAAAAGCACTTGACAGCAAAACACCAGTAGTATTAGACTGTATCATAAATTGTGACGATAAAGTGTGGCCGATGGTTGCACCGGGCGCCGCAATCAGCGAAGTATTCTGTGAAGAAGACTTGGATAACAAATAAAAGGGAAGAGTGACAGGAGGAAAAGGTACAATGAGCAGAGTTTACAATTTTTCTGCAGGACCTGCGGTATTACCGGAAGAGGTCTTAAAAGAAGCAGCAGATGAGATGTTGGATTACAAAGGAAGCGGCATGTCCGTTATGGAGATGAGTCACCGTTCCAAAGTATATGATGACATTATCAAAGAGGCAGAGAAGGATATTCGTGATCTGATGAATATCCCGGATAATTACAAAGTATTATTTTTACAGGGCGGAGCATCACAGCAGTTTGCGATGATCCCGATGAACCTGATGAAAAATAAGAAAGCTGCCTATATCATTACCGGACAGTGGGCAAAGAAGGCATATAAAGAAGCACAGATCTACGGAGATGCAGTTGCGGTTGCATCCTCAGAAGATAAGACATTCTCCTATATTCCAGACTGCTCCGATCTGGATATTCCGGAAGATGCGGATTATGTATATATCTGTGAAAACAACACAATTTACGGAACAAAATATAAAAAGCTTCCGAACACCAAGGGACATACCCTGGTAGCTGACGTTTCCTCCTGTTTCCTGTCAGAACCGGTTGATGTGACAAAATACGGCGTTATTTATGGCGGAGTTCAGAAAAATATCGGACCTGCCGGCGTTGTCATCGCAATCATTCGTGAGGATCTGATCACGGAGGATGTACTTCCGGGAACACCTACCATGTTAAAATATAAAACACATGCGGATGCGGATTCTTTATATAATACACCGCCTGCATATGGTATCTATATTTGTGGAAAAGTATTCAAATGGTTAAAGAAGATGGGCGGACTTTCTGCAATGAAAGAACGCAACGAAGAAAAAGCAAAGATCCTTTATGATTTCCTCGATGATAGCAAGATGTTCCACGGTACGGTTGTAAAGGAAGACCGTTCCCTGATGAACGTACCGTTCGTGACTGGAGACAAGGATCTGGATGCGAAATTCGTAAAAGAAGCAGCAGAAGCAGGCTTTGTGAACTTAAAGGGACATCGTACCGTTGGTGGTATGAGAGCTTCTATCTACAATGCAATGCCGAAGGAAGGCGTTGAGAAGTTAGTAGAGTTCATGAAGAAATTTGAAGCAGAGAATGCATAAAAATACATAAAAGGAGAATCGTAAGAGAATGTTTCAGTATACATGCTTAAATCCGATCTCTCATGTGGGACTGGATTTACTGACCGACAATTACAAACAGACCGATGACATAAATGCGGCAGAAGCAGTTTTGTTAAGAAGTGCTTCCATGCATGAGATGGAACTGCCGGAAAACCTTACCGCAGTTGCAAGAGCCGGAGCCGGAGTTAATAATATTCCGCTTGATAAATGTGCAGAGCAGGGAATCGTTGTATTCAATACACCGGGAGCGAATGCAAATGGTGTAAAAGAACTCGTGATCGCAGGAATGCTTTTTGCAGCCCGTGACATCAGAGGCGGTATGGAGTGGGTGCTTTCCGAGGAAGGTAATGCAGATATCGCAAAGCTTGCCGAGAAACAGAAAAAGAATTTTGCAGGAACAGAGCTTGCAGGAAAGAAACTTGGTGTGATCGGACTTGGAGCGATCGGTGTCAAAGTGGCAAATACAGCAACACACCTTGGCATGGAAGTGCTCGGATATGATCCATATATTTCTGTAAATGCTGCATGGAATCTTTCCCGTGGCGTAAAGCATGTGCAGGATGTGACACAGATCTACAAAGAATGCGATTACATTACCGTACATGTACCGCTCTTGGATTCTACAAAGAAGATGATTGGCAAAGATGCGATCGCAATGATGAAGCCGAACGCTGTTGTACTTAACTTTGCAAGAGATCTTCTGGTAGACGAAGAAGCTATCGTAGAGGCATTAAAAGAAAAGAAAATACACAAATATGTATCTGATTTCCCGAATCCGACAACCGTTGGAAAAGAGGGAACCATCGTAACACCGCACATCGGAGCTTCTACCGAAGAATCCGAGGATAACTGTGCTGTGATGGCAGTAAATGAGATCATGGATTTCCTGGAAAATGGAAATATCACACATTCCGTGAACTATCCGGACTGCAATATGGGAGTTTGCCAGGCAGCAGGACGTGTGCTGATCCTTCATAAGAATGAAAAAGGAATGATCAGTCGTTATACCACGGTACTTGGTGATGCGGATATCAATATTTCCGACATGACAAACAAGAGTCGTGGAGAATGCGCCTGCACCTTAATGGATGTGGATGCGTCTATCACAGATGATGTGGTTGAGAAATTAAAAGCAGTTGACGGCGTACTGCGTGTGCGTGTGATCAAATAATGAACCAGCAATAGAAAAATCCAGGTCGTATGTGCCTGGATTTTTCTGTTGTGATAACGAGAAAACAGGAGGCAGAAACAGTGGCAGATATCAGACCTTTTTGTGCGATCCGTCCGCAGGCAGACTGGGCAGCCAGGATCGCGGCATTGCCTTATGATGTGTATAGCAGAGAAGAGGCGAGGGAGGAAGCAAAAAGACATCCGGATTCTTTTCTTTGCATTGACCGGGCAGAGACGCAGCTTTTGGAGGATACAGATCCGTATGCGCCGGAAGTATATCAAAAGGCACATGAGCTTTTGCATGCATGGATCGAGGAAGGCAGATTGAAAAAAGAGGAAAAGAAATGCTATTATGTCTATGAAGAGACCAGAGAAGGACGAACGCAGACCGGTCTTGTTGCATGTGCATCGGTGGATGATTACGAAAACGGTGTGATCAAAAAGCATGAGGAGACCAGAGCCGAGAAAGAAGAAGACCGGATCCATCATGTAGATGTCTGCAATGCGCAGACCGGACCGATCTTTCTTGCTTACCGGAAGGATGACCGAATCTGTGAGATGATAGAAAATGCGAAAAAGAAACAGCCGGTCTATGACTTTGTTTCTGCGGAAGGAATCCGGCAGCGTGTGTTCGTGATCGATGATGACGGTGAGATAAAAAAGATACAGGAAGCATTTACTTTAATTCCGGCGGTCTATATTGCAGACGGACATCATCGTGCGGCGTCTGCTGTAAAAGTCAGCAGACAGAGAAGAGAAGCACATCCCGGTTATACCGGAGAAGAGGAATATAACTATTTTCTATCCGTGTTGTTTCCGGATGAAGAACTTTTCATCATGGATTATAACCGCATCGTGAAAGATTTAAATGGCATGACAGTGCAGGAATTTTTAAAACGGATGGAAGAACATTTTAAGGTCAGTAAGTGTGACCGGACGGAATGCAGACCGAAAGAGAAAGGAACTTTTGGGATGTATCTGGATGGAACCTGGTATCAGTGTCAGGTCAGAGAACGGGATAGAAGCAATGATCCGGTGAAAGATCTGGATGTCTTTCTTTTACAGGAAAAAGTGCTTGCGCCGCTGCTCGGCATTACAGAGCCAAAGACAGATGCACGCATCTGCTTTTCCGGCGGAGTCCGCGGGCTGGATCATCTGGAACAGAAAGTAGATGGCGGATGGGCGGTGGCATTTGCCATGTATCCAACTTCGATCGAGGAACTGTTTGCGGTGGCAGATGCAGGAAAAATGATGCCGCCAAAATCCACCTGGTTTGAGCCGAAGCTTTACAGCGGGCTGTTCTTACATGAATTAAACTGAGAAAAATTATCTGTTAAGTAAAAGGAGAAATGCATGATATTATTATCAACTGATACAGAAGTGACAATCACCGATATTGTGGCGCAGGAAGCAGAGGCAGCAAGGAACGCAAATCCAGGTGTCATTAAGAAGTATCTGGAGAAAATGCTGCCGCAGGTGTTAAGTTTCGGAATACAGATCATTATTGCGCTGATCGTTTACTTCGTGGGAATGAAGATCATTTCATTTGCGCGTAAGAAGATCAAAAAGTGGATGGCCAAACTGAATTTTGATGTCGGAGTGATCCAGTTTCTGGATTCCATAATAAGGATTGTGGCCTACTTTGTTTTGTTTTGTATCATACTCGGACTGTTTGGCATTCAGACGACATCGATCGTTGCAGTCATAACATCTGCCAGTCTTGCTGCCGGTCTTGCCTTGCAGGGAAGTCTTTCCAACTTTGCGGGAGGAGTGCTGATATTGGTATTAAAGCCGTTTGTGGTAGGAGATTATATCATTGAGCATACACATGGCAATGAGGGAACGGTCATGCATATTTCGACAGTTTATACAAAGCTGCACACAGTCGATAATAAGATCATCGTGATTCCGAACGGAACACTTGCAAATACCAGTCTGACAAATCTTACACAGATGGAGAAGCGCAGGATCGATCTTACGGTTGGTGTTTCTTATGACACGGACTTAAAGAAAGCCAAAGATGTGATGCGGGAGGTCGCTTTAGCAGAGGAGACGAGACTGCCGGAGGAGGCAGTGGATGTTTTTGTGTCAGAACTGGGAGCGAGCGAAGTGACAATGGGCTGTCGTATCTGGGTGAAGACGGCAGATTACTGGCCGGCACGATGGCGAATGATGGAAAATTTAAAGAATGCGCTGGATGAAAACGGGATCGAAATTCCGTTCCAGCAGATCGATGTGAATCTCAAAAAGTGAAGTTGACAAAAATTGTAAGATATGCTAGTGTTTACTTTGTGAACAGCACAAGGAGTGTGCATCTTTTAGTATTAGGAGGAAATTATTTATGCAAGGAACTGTAAAATGGTTTAACGCAAAGAAGGGTTATGGATTTATTTCCGATGCGGAAGGCAATGATGTATTCGTACATTTTTCTGCATTGAACATGGATGGTTTCAAGGAATTAAAAGACGGCGAAACCGTAGAATTCGATGTAGTTGAAGGGGAAAAAGGACCTCAGGCAGCTAACGTAGTTCGTTTAGCTTAATTCATAGATGTGAAGCAAGTGAACAACCAGAAGAACCACAACTGAGAGGATGCGAGCATGCGTCCTCTTTTTCTTTACAGGTATGAAAACGGTAACGTATGGTTAAAATAGAAAAAAACTGGAGGAATGGGATTTGAATATACAGGATTTGAGTGCATATGAGATCATAAAAGAGCAGAAACTGGCGGATTTAAATTCAAGAGGCTGCCTGCTGCGGCACAAAAAGAGCGGAGCGCGTATCAGTGTCATCAGTAATGATGATGAGAATAAGGTGTTTTATGTCGGTTTCCGTACACCGCCGAAGGACAGCACCGGAGTGGCGCATATCATTGAACATACTGTGCTTTGCGGATCTGATAAATTTCCGGTCAAAGATCCGTTCGTGGAACTTGTGAAGGGATCTTTAAACACGTTTTTAAACGCGATCACATATGCGGATAAGACTGTTTATCCGGTTGCAAGCTGTAATGACAAAGATTTTGCAAATCTGATGGATGTGTATCTGGATGCTGTATTCCATCCGAATATTTATAAAAAGAAAGAAATATTTAAACAGGAAGGCTGGCATTACGAGCTGGAAGATGAGGATGCACCGATCACGATAAACGGCGTGGTCTACAATGAAATGAAAGGGGCGTTCTCTTCACCGGAGGGAGTTTTGGACCGGCTTGTTTTGAATTCACTTTTTCCGGATACACCTTACAGTAATGAGTCTGGCGGCGATCCTGAGTGCATTCCGGAATTAACCTATGAAGATTATCTGAAATTTCATGAGACCTATTATCATCCATCCAATGCGTTTATCTATCTGTATGGAAATATGGATGCTGCAGAAAAACTTGAATGGCTTGATAAGGAATATTTATGCAACTATGATGAAATTACCGTAGATTCCAAAATACCGCTCCAAAAGCCGTTTGAAGGGGTAAGAGAGGTAAGGGAAAAATATTCGATCGCAAGTGATGAGTCTACTGCGGATAATACTTATATTTCCTATAATATGGCGATCGGAACCACGCTCGATCCGAAGCTTTATCTGGCATTTGATGTGTTAGACTACGCACTGCTCAATGCACCGGGAGCACCGCTGAAAAAAGCGTTGCTTGATGCAAAGATCGGAAAGGACATTATGGGTTCTTATGACAGCAGCACTTATCAGCCAATCTTCTCAGTTGCAGCGAAAAATGCGAACCCGGAACAGAAAGAAGAATTTGTCCGTATTATCCGCGATACCTTAAAAGAACAGGTAGAGAAAGGGATTAATAAAAAGGCACTGCTCGCAGGGATCAACAGTTCGGAATTTAAATACCGCGAGGCAGATTATGGTCAGTTCCCGAAAGGTCTGATCTATGGTCTGCAGAGTTTAGATAGCTGGCTGTATGATGAAAATGAACCGTTCATGCATTTGGAAGCGACTCCGGTTTTTGCGTTCTTAAAGGAAATGACAAAGACCGACTATTTTGAAAAGCTGATCAAAGAATATATGCTTGATAATACGCATGTGTCGGTCGTGATGATCGAGCCGGAATGCGGGCTGAACGCGAAAAAGGAAAAGAGATTAGAAGAAAAGCTTGCTGCGTATAAAGCATCACTTGACAAAACTGAAATAGAGACATTGATTTTGGATACCGCGCACTTAAAACAGTATCAGGAAGAACCGTCCCCGAAGGAAGATCTCGAAAAGATCCCGATGTTAAAAAGGGAGGATATGAAAAAAGAAGCCGCACCTTTTTACAATGAAGAAAAAGACTGTGGCGGAACACTCATTTTATTCCATGAGATGTTTACCAATCACATTAATTATCTGGATCTTCTTTTTGATATCACGGATCTTTCCGAGGATGAGATCCCGTATCTTGGCATCTTAAAAGCGGTACTTGGATATATGGATACACAACAGTTTGGTTATGCAGATCTTGCCAATGAGATCAATCTGTATACCGGCGGTGTTTCCTCTTCAATCGCAGTATATCCGAGTGTGAAGGAGCCGGATTCCTATCAGGCAAAATTTGAGATACGGACAAAGGTTCTTTATGAAAATACGGATAAGGCAATGAATATTATAAAAGACATTCTGACCGGAACAAAGCTTACGGATGAAAAGCGTCTCTATGAGATCTTAGCGCAGGCAAAATCCAGACTTCAGATGTCGTTAAGCTCCGCCGGACATTCGGTGTCAGCAATCCGTGCAATGTCTTATTTCTCCAAGACGGCATATTATAATGATATGACCGGAGGGATTGCGCTTTATCGTGTGATCGCAGACTATGAGGAGCATTTTGACGAGAAGAAAGAGATGCTGGCAGCCAGACTGGATGCACTGCGCAAAAAGATTTTCTGCAGGGAACGTCTTATGGTCAGCCTTACTGCGGATCGTGACGGCTATGACACGGTATACAAAGAGATCGAACAGTTAAAAGCGATCCTTGACAGCGGTGCAGCAGAAACAGTTGTACCAGACTTACACTGTGTGAAGAAAAACGAAGGCTTCTTAGATGCTTCCCAGGTACAGTATGTATCCAGAGCCGGAAATTTTGTGAAAAAGGGATTTTCCTATACGGGTGCGCTTCGGATCTTGAAGGTGGTCTTAAGCTACGATTATCTCTGGCTCAATGTCCGCGTAAAAGGCGGTGCATACGGATGTATGAGCGGCTTTATGCGAAATGGGGATGCATATTTTACATCCTATCGTGACCCGAATCTCGGAAAGACGAACGAGATCTATGAAAAGACACCGGATTATCTGCGGGATTTTCATGCGGATGAGCGTGATATGACAAAATATATCATCGGTACGATCAGTGATCTTGATACACCGCTTAATCCGTCTGCAAAAGGAAGCCGTTCTTTAAGTGCGTATCTGACCGGCGTGACGTATGCCGATGTGCAAAGAGAGCGTGATGAAGTGATAACGGCGGAGCCGGAGGACATCCGCGCACTTTCTGATCTGATCGCGGCGGTGCTTTTGGATCATAATCTCTGTGTGATCGGAAATGAGGACGCGGTAAAAAACGAAAAAGCATTATTTGATACGATTGAAAAGTTATATTAAAGGAGTTATTGCATGGAAAATAAATTTAAATCAGGATTTGTAACGTTGGTCGGAAGACCGAATGTCGGAAAATCCACACTGATGAACCACTTGATCGGTCAGAAGATCGCGATCACATCAAACAAGCCGCAGACAACGAGAAACCGTATTCAGACGGTGTACACGGACGAAGAACGGGGACAGATCATATTCCTCGACACACCGGGTATCCATAAGGCAAAAAACAAGCTTGGCGAATACATGGTAAATGTTGCTGAGCATACGTTAAATGAGGTAGATCTGATCCTCTGGCTGGTGGAACCGACCGATTATATCGGTGCAGGGGAACAGCATATTATTGAGATGTTAAAGAAAACAAAAACACCGGTCATTTTAATCATCAATAAGCTGGACACGCTTTCCGAGCGTGACCAGATGCTTACCTATATCGATACATACCGCAAAGTCTATGATTTTGCTGAGATCGTGCCGGCGTCCGCATTGCGCGGACAGAATACGGATCTGATCATTGATCTGATCTTTCAGTATCTGCCGTATGGTCCGATGTTTTATGACGAAGATACCGTGACAGACCAGCCGGAACGTCAGATCGTTGCGGAGCTTGTCCGTGAGAAGGCACTTCATGCGTTAAATGAGGAGATTCCGCACGGGATCGCGGTTACGATCGAGCGGATGAAAGACCGGAAAGGGCAGAATATTGTGGATATCGATGCAACGATCATCTGTGAGCGGGATTCCCATAAGGGTATCATCATCGGAAAAGGCGGTGCCATGTTAAAGAAGATCGGAACCAATGCCCGCTATGAGATCGAACGGCTGCTCGGCTGTAAAGTGAATTTAAAGCTCTGGGTGAAGGTCAAAAAGGACTGGCGCGACAGTGACATCCTTATTAAGAACTTCGGATATAAAGAGGATGAAAGATAGCTGGCTTTTTTTTCTAGTATAACCTGATTGAATTCGGAAATCCTAATACTACCTGCAAAAGAAATACGACCAAGGGGGATTTCAGATGAGAGACGAAGCCTGGGATACATTTGTGACAACGGGAAAAGTAGAGGATTACCTCACTTACAGGTACAGTGAGAGAAGAGAGCATATGGCAGACGAAAAAGTAAGAGGTGAGAGCGCATATGGGGCAGACCATCGTATTGACGGGAATGGTTTTGCAGACAATGCCCATGGGAGATTATGACAGGAGACTGACAATACTGACCAAAGAACGGGGAAAGATCACGGCGTTCGCAAAAGGAGCAAGGCGGCCGAACAGCCAGCTCCTTGCGGCGGCGAATCCGTTTTGCTTCGGAGAATTTGAACTGTTCGAGGGAAGAACTACATATACGCTTGTAAAAGCAGCGGTTGCGAACTATTTCAGGGATCTTTTGAACGATCTGGATAGTGTCTATTATGGATTTTATTTTCTGGAGCTTGCGGCATACTATACACAGGAGAACAATGATGAGAGCCAGATGTTAAAGCTTTTATATCAGTCGCTTCGGGCATTAGAGCATCCGTCTCTTGATAACCGTCTGGTGAAAGTGATTTATGAACTTAGGGTGCTGGTGGTAAACGGAGAGTATCCGAATGTATTCTCGTGCATGAAATGCGGCAGGCAGGAGGCACTTTCCTATTTCAGCGTCAAATACCGCGGAACGCTGTGCAAAGACTGTGGTTCGCTTGAGAGCGGGATATTATTGAATGAGTCGGTGCTGTATACGCTTCAGTATATTATTTCAGCAGAACTGAAAAAGCTTTATACCTTTACCGTTACGGAACAAGTGCTCCTTGTGCTGGAGAAAGTGATTGGGAATTATTGGAACAGCTATATTCCGCACCACTTCAAGTCACTTGAGATCCTGGAACAGTCGCCGTAAAATGATTTTGCGGCTTGAAATCAGCATATGAAAATAGTATAATACATAAGATTGACAGTAGAGAAGACTGTTTTTGTGACAGTGAGGAGGAACTATATGAAAAAAGCAGCAGGACTTTGTCCGGCAATTCTTATTATGGCACTTTCTCTGTCGGGCTGCGGCGGAGTGTCCATGGATGTGGATACAAGTACACTCTATGTAGGGTCAAACGGAAAGATTACGGAAGTAGTCGTTGAAGATTTCGGAGAAGATTACTATGATGAGGAAGAGTTAAAGAATCACATTGATGATGCAGTGTCCTATTATGAAGATACTGGAAAGTCCGGAGTCAAGGTAAAGAAATGTGAAGTGAAAAATGGTGTTGCACGGCTTCTGATGGAATACAAAGATGCTGAAAGCTATGCGGCTTTCAATGAGGCAGAGATGTACATCGGAACGTTATTGCAGGCACAGGCAGACGGATATGAGTTTGATGTGGAGTTTCAGACACCGGGACAGAGTGCGGAGCCGGAAACAGAAGCAGAGGAAACTGTTTTGCCGGAGGAAGCAGGCACAGAAAATGTCATCGAAGGTCAGATCATAGAAGATAATTCAGAAACAGTACATGAGCCGCAGGCGGACAGTCAGGCACTAACGGGTGTTTTGGCAGACGAGGTGCTTTCGGATGAAACACGCAAGGTACTTATCTTAGAACAGGATACAGATGTCAAGGTAAAAGGTGAGATCCTTTATGTATCGGATCATGTAAGAGTTATCGGAAAAGATACGGCGACTGTTTACGGTGAAGGTTCTGACAGTGCAGATACCGGATTGGCATATATTATATACAAATAATGAAATGTGAGGTTAGAGAGATGGAAAAGACAATGGACAAGATTGTTGCGCTGGCAAAGGCAAGAGGATTTGTATATCCGGGTTCCGATATTTATGGTGGACTGGCAAATACATGGGATTACGGAAATCTCGGCGTGGAATTAAAGAATAATGTAAAAAAAGCATGGTGGCAGAAATTTATTCAGGAAAACCCGTATAATGTCGGTGTAGACTGTGCGATCCTAATGAATCCGCAGACATGGGTGGCTTCCGGACATCTGGGCGGTTTTTCCGATCCGCTTATGGATTGTAAGGAATGTCATGAGCGTTTCCGTGCAGATAAACTGATCGAGGATTTCTGTGACGAGCATGGAATCGATTACGGCGGATCTGTGGACGGCTGGTCTCAGGAAGAGATGAAGAGCTTCATTGATGAACATGAAGTTCCGTGTCCGAGCTGCGACAAGCACAATTTTACGGATATCCGTC
>CAYMCM010000012.1:0-45417 GCA_964388945.1 uncultured Roseburia sp. | reverse complement strand
GGATCCAAGAATGGCCGCTATCCAGGATATCTTTAACAAATTTAAGGAGGTGTAACCAGATGTCAATTTGTCCAAAGAACAAATCTTCCAAAGGAAGAAGAGATAAAAGAAGAGCAAACTGGAAGATGACTGCTCCAAATTTAGTAAAATGCAGCAAATGCGGCGCTTTAATGATGCCTCATAGAGTTTGCAAGAACTGTGGTTCTTATAACAAGAAAGAAATTATTCCTCAGGACTAATGAATGGGGAGATTAGGAGTGTTTGAAAAAACACTCCTTTTTTACTTTCAGAAAATGATGGAAAAGGTGATTTTTGTATGAGTGATATTTTTAATTATGACAACAAACTGATGCAGGGACTGGATAAGTTCTTTAATGTATGCTATTTAAGCGTTGTATGGCTGATCGCCTGTATTCCGATCATTACGATCGGAGCTGCCAATACGGCATTGTATTATACAGCAAATAAGGTGCTGAAAAACAGCCGTGGTTATGTGTGGAGAGATTTCTGGGGAGCGTTTCGTGCTAATTTTAAGCAGTCTACGCTGGTCTGGTTAGTGACACTCGGACTGTCACTGCTCATGTGCGTTGATACCTATATTATGTGGAAATTTGCAGTGGCAGGATATGGTATCGGTAAGATCTATCTTTTCTTTACAATCGTGCTTGCGTTTGTGATCATGTGGGCAGTTTATGCATTTCCGTATATTGCGCGTTTTGCGAATACAACGAAGGCGATCATGAAAAATGCGCTGCTGCTTGCGTTCGCGCATCTGCCGAAAACCCTGCTTGTGTTTGCACTGTTTGTAGTAAGTGCCCTCTTGATCTATCTGTTCGGATTTCTTATCGTTTTGGTGCCGGGGCTTTATGCATGGATTAAGAGCTGCATCATGGAGGGAATTTTCCGGAAATACATGACGGAGGAAGACCGTGAGACAGAGGATGAGCGCAACAGAGAGTTCTAGATTTATTTTGTGTTGATTTATAGAATAAGATATAGTATATTTTGATATAGATATGTGACAGCAGTCCGTAAGGAGGGAGAACATGCAGGAGATCACGACAGTAGTATTAGACGCAATGGGCGGAGATAACGCACCCGTTGAAATGGTGAAAGGTGCTATTGACGCAGTCAATATGCGGGACGACATAAAAGTGATCCTGGTAGGACAGGAAGATGTCATTAAGGAAGAGACAAAGAAGTATCAGTATCCGGAAGAACGTATTGCGATCGTACATGCGGAGGAAGTCATTGAGACTGCGGAGCCGCCGGTCAATGCGATCCGCAAAAAGAAGAATTCGTCGATCGTAGTTGGAATGAATATGGTAAAGAACAAAGAGGCAGATGCATTTGTCTCGGCAGGAAGTTCCGGAGCAATCTTAGTCGGCGGACAGGTTATTGTTGGACGTATACGGGGAATCGAGCGGCCGCCGCTTGCACCGATCATTCCGACAGAGAGCGGAGTATCACTTCTCATTGACTGCGGAGCTAATGTGGATGCAAGACCGTCCCATCTGGTACAGTTTGCGAAGATGGGGTCGATCTATATGGAACACGTAGTCGGAATCAAGAATCCGAGAGTGGCGATCGTCAATATCGGAGCAGAAGAAGACAAGGGAAATGCGCTGGTGAAGGAGACATTTCCGCTGTTAAAGCAGTGTACGGATATCAATTTTGTCGGTTCCATTGAAGCAAGGGAGATTCCGCATGGCGGAGCGGATGTGATCGTCTGCGAGGCATTTGTGGGAAATGTAATATTAAAGCTGTATGAAGGTCTTAGCTCTACGCTGATCGGACTGGTAAAGCAGGGTATGATGAGTACGTTAAAGAGTAAGATCGGAGCGGCAATGGCACTGCCGGCACTGAAAAAGACACTGAAAGAATTTGATTCGGCCCGTTATGGCGGAGCACCGCTTTTGGGTCTGAACGGACTGGTCGTAAAGACACACGGAAGTGCAAAGGCGTTAGAGGTGACAAACTCGATCATTCAATGTGTGACTTTTAAGAACGAAGATATCAATGGAAAGATCAAAAAAAATATTATAGTTTCTGAGGAAAAAGCAGAGGCGTAGAGCAGAAAGGAAATGAAATATGGAATTTGAAAAGTTAAAAGGAATTATTGCAGAAGTATTAAATGTGGATGAAGATGAGATCACAATGGATACCACATTCGTAGATGATCTGGGTGCTGATTCACTCGATGTGTTCCAGATCATTATGGGAATTGAAGAAGAGTTTGATATTGAGATCGAAAATGAAGAAGCAGAAAAGATCGTTACGGTTTCTGATGCGGTAGAACAGATTAAAAATGCATTAAACAACAATTAATCGCGCTGATTCTTTTGGCGGACGAAAGCAGACGAAAGATAAAGCCCTTTTAGAAGGGCTTTATCTTTCGTTTCATAATGGAAGAGAAATTACTGCAATGAGGAGAGAAAAATGAGAAAACAGTTAGAATTTCAAGAAGTAATCGGTTATCAGTTTCAAACGCCGGGACTGCTTGCACAGGCATTGACGCACAGTTCTTATGCCAATGAAAAGCATATGAAAAAAGGTTCGGACAATGAGCGTCTGGAGTTTTTGGGTGATGCGGTGCTTGAGATCGTATCAAGTGAGTTTTTATATTTAAATTATCCGAAGCTGCCGGAAGGGGATCTGACCAAGATGCGTGCCAGCCTGGTCTGTGAGCCGACACTGGCATTTTGTACCAGACAGTTGAATTTAGGTGAGTATCTCCTGCTTGGAAAAGGAGAGGATATGACGGGGGGAAGAAATCGCAAGTCGATTCTTTCCGATGCGCTTGAAGCGGTCATTGGTGCTATTTATTTAGACGGTGGTTTTGCTAATGCAAAAGAGTTTATCTTAAAATTTATTTTGACGGATATCGAACATAAACAGCTCTTTTATGATAGCAAGACTATCCTTCAGGAGGTAGTGCAGGCATCCTATAAGGAGGAACTGAGTTACCGCCTGGTCGGGGAAGAAGGACCGGATCATGACAAGCATTTTATCGTGGAAGCATGGATCGGTGAAACGCAGATCGGAAAGGGCGAGGGTCATACGAAGAAGGCGGCGGAACAGGAAGCTGCTTATCAGGCACTGCTGAAACTGAAAAAGTAGCAGGGAACGGGAGAGAACATGTATTTAAAGAGTATTGAAGTACACGGCTTTAAATCGTTTGCCAATAAGATCGTTTTTGGTTTTCATAACGGGATCACCGGCATCGTGGGGCCGAACGGCAGTGGAAAGAGTAATGTTGCAGATGCCGTGCGCTGGGTGCTCGGAGAGCAGAGTGCAAAGCAGCTCCGTGGTGCCAGTATGCAGGATATCATATTTGCGGGGACAGAGAACCGGAAACCGTTAAGCTATGCGTATGTCGCAATCACACTGGATAATTCCGATCATAAGCTGGCAGTGGATTTTGCAGAGGTTACAGTGGCAAGGCGTGTTTACCGATCGGGTGAGAGCGAGTATCTGTTAAATGGAAATCCATGCCGCCTAAAGGATGTCAATGAGCTGTTTTACGATACCGGTATCGGTAAGGAAGGATATTCTATCATTGGACAGGGACAGATCGAAAAGATCTTAAACGGTAAGCCGGAGGAACGCAGGGAACTGTTCGACGAGGCAGCAGGGATCGTGAAATTCAAGCGCAGAAAGGCAGCCGCGCAGAAAAAACTGGCAGATGAACGGGAAAATCTTATCCGTGTGAATGATATTCTTTCGGAATTGGAGCGTCAGGTCATTCCGCTGGAAAAACAGGCAAAGACAGCCAAAATCTATTTGCAGAAGAAAGAAGAATTAAAAACCTATGATGTCAATATGTTTCTTCTGGAAACAAAGAGAATTGAAGAACAGCAAAAGGATGTGGCAGGCAAATACCGGATTGCGGATGATGAGTTAAAAGAGGCGAATGCATCCTATGAGAGCATACGGTCAGCGTATGAGAAGTTAGAACGCGAGATGGAAGCGCTCGATGAAAAGATCGATCAGACGAAAGACCGGCTGAGTAATACCAGTGTCATGAAAGGGAAACTCGAAGGACAGATCAACGTATTAAAGGAGCAGATCCACACGGCAGAGCTTACGGATGAACATTTAAAAAGCCGTTTGGACGCGATCGAAAAAGAAAAAGAAACGCGGAGAACGGAACGTGCGTCTTTTGAAGAACGGAAAAAAGAACTGATCTTAGGACTGGAAGAAACCGGTGCGAAGAGGAAGCAGGCGGAAGAAGAACTTGAAAAAATCCAGAGCGAGATTGCGCAGTGCAGTGCGCGTATGGAAGAGGGAAAAAATGAGATCATCACGCTGTTAAACAACAAAGCGTCGATCAAGGCAGGCAAGCAGCGTTATGATACAATGTTAGAGCAGATCAACATCCGTAAGGCAGAACTTACCAAACGTCTGTTACAGCGGAAAAGTGAAGAAAATGATCTGAAAACTGTTTTGATGCAGTATGAAGAAGAGTATCAAAAGACCTGTGAGGCAATCACAGCATTAAATACTTCGATGCAGGAGATGGATGAAAAGGCAGACGACTGGAAAAAGAAGCAGCGGGAAGTATCCGAGATGCTGGATGCGGCGAGATTGTCTTATCATAAAGAGCAGTCGAAGTTAGAATCGTTAAAAAATATCGCGGAGCGCTACGAAGGCTATGGAAACAGCATCCGCAAGGTCATGGAGCAGAAAGAAAAAGAAGCGGGGCTTCTCGGTGTTGTGGCAGATCTCATTAAGGTAGATAAGAAATATGAGACTGCGATCGAAACTGCTTTAGGAGGAAATATCCAGAATATCGTGACGGAGGATGAAGGCACCGCGAAACGCATGATCGGATATTTAAAGAAAAACCGTCTGGGACGCGCGACTTTTTTGCCGCTTACCAGCGTTCGTGGAAGAGATAACTCTAAAAATGAAAAATATCTGACCGAAGAAGGGGTACTTGGTTTTGCCAATAATTTAGTGCAGACAAAGGAAAAATACGAGGGCGTGCTCTCTTATCTGCTTGGCAGGGTACTTGTGGCAGATACGATCGACAATGCACTGGCACTGGCGAAAAAAAGTCAGTATTCCTTACATATCGTTACGTTAGAAGGGGAATATTTAAGTCCCGGCGGTTCTCTGGCAGGTGGTGCATTTAAAAATAACAGCAATCTGCTCGGACGTAAGCGGGAGATCGATAATCTTGAACAGAGCATGAAAGAACTGGTCACACAGATCAAAAGCGGAAGGGCGAGAGCGGAAGAGATAAAGACGGCGCAGGCACTTCTGGCAGAAGATATCGAGGCGGCAAAAGTAAAGCTGCAGGAACAGTATCTTGCGCAGAATACAGCAGAAATGAATTTAAAGCGTGCGAAGGACAGACAGCAGGAAAGTGAAAATGTCTATGCCGGACTCAGACGTGAGAATAAGGAGATTGAGGCGCAGATTGCAGAGATCACGGAAAGCAAAGAAAAGATTGCGGATGAGATGGAAGCTTTAGCAAAGCGTGAAAAAGAGATCGAAGAAGAAAATGAGCATCTGCAGGGCGTATTGGAGCAGCAGACCAAAGCGGAAGACGCAGCAAAAGAAAAAACATCACAGATTCAGATGCAAGAAGCCGGATTTCGGCAGAAGGAAGAATTTATTCTGGAAAATACCGGACGTATCGATCGTGAGATCAGACATCTTGAAGAAGAAGCGGATTCTTTGAAAAATCAGGCAAAAGAAGCAAAAAGTGATGTGGAAAAAAAGAAAAACGATATTGCTGAGATTGAAAAAACGATCCTTGCCTCGGATGACAGCCATGCCGATCTGGTAAAACAGTTAGAAGAAGACCAGGCGAAAAAAGAAGAAATGTCTGTGGAATACAAGGGATTTTTTCAGAAACGTGAGGATATTACCAAGCGTGTCGGCGAATTGGATAAAGAGATCTTCCGTTTGAACAGCCAGAGAGAAAAACTTGAAGAAGCGCAGGAATATCAGAATAATTATATGTGGGAAGAATATGAGCTGACGCTTCATGCGGCGGAGGAACTGCGCAGGGAAGAATACGGAGATCTTCCGCAGATAAAAAAGTTTATCGCATCATTAAAAGAGGAGATACGGAAACTCGGAGATGTCAATGTAAATGCGATCGAGGATTACAAAGAACTTTCCGAGCGCTATGAATTCTTAAAAAATCAGCATGATGATCTGATCGAGGCGGAAAAAACTTTGATCGGCGTGATCGAAGATCTGGATACGGGAATGCGGAAGCAGTTTACCGAAAAGTTTGCTGAGATCCAGCATGAGTTTGACAAGGCGTTTAAAGATCTTTTTGGAGGCGGAAAAGGAACATTGGAACTGGTCGAGGATGAGGACATTTTAGAGTGCGGCATCCGCATTATTGCGCAACCGCCGGGAAAGAAGCTGCAGAACATGATGCAGCTTTCCGGTGGAGAGAAGTCTCTGACGGCAATTGCACTTTTATTTGCGATACAGAATTTAAAACCGTCACCATTCTGCCTGTTGGACGAGATTGAGGCGGCATTAGACGATTCCAATGTGGATCGTTTTGCGCAGTATCTGCATAAGCTGACGAAAAACACGCAGTTTATTGTTATCACGCACCGACGCGGAACGATGAATGCGGCAGATCGGCTGTATGGTATCACGATGCAGGAAAAAGGTGTTTCCACACTGGTATCCGTAAATCTGATTGAAAATGATCTAGAACAGTAGTATAAAGAAAGAAGGGAAGAAAATGGGAGAGAAAAAAGGGTTTTTCAGCCGTCTCGTATCGGGACTGACCAAGACAAGAGATAATATTGTATCCGGCATTGATGCGGTATTCGGGGGATTTTCCCAGATCGATGATGATTTCTATGAAGAAATCGAAGAGATCCTTATTATGGGAGACATCGGTGTTTTGGCGACAGAAAATATTCTGGAATCTTTAAAACAGAAGGTAAAAGAAAATCACATCAAGAAACCAGGGGAGTGCAAAGAGTTTCTGATCGAGAGCATCAAAGAACAGATGCAGGTGGGTGAGACCGCCTATCGTTTTGAAAGTGAAAAATCGGTGGTACTGATTGTCGGTGTCAATGGCGTGGGCAAGACCACATCCGTAGGAAAGCTGGCGGGAAAATTAAAGGCACAGGGCAAAAAAGTTGTCCTTGCGGCAGCAGATACCTTCCGTGCGGCAGCAGGCGAGCAGTTAAAGGAATGGGCAAACCGTGCCGGAGTCGATATGATCGGCGGACAGGAAGGCAGCGATCCGGCAGCAGTCATTTATGACGCGGTTGCGGCGGCAAAAGCAAGAGAGGCGGACGTTTTGCTCTGCGATACCGCAGGCAGACTGCACAATAAAAAGAACCTGATGGAAGAACTGCGTAAGATCAATCGGATTTTGGAAAAAGAATATCCGGATGCGTATCGTGAAACGCTTGTCGTGCTCGATGCCACAACAGGTCAGAATGCACTTGCACAGGCGAAGCAGTTTGCGGAAGTGACGGATCTGACCGGAATCATTTTAACCAAGATGGATGGAACGGCAAAAGGCGGAATTGCGGTGGCGATCCAGTCGGAGCTTCAGATTCCGGTGAAATATATCGGTGTCGGTGAGACGATTGATGATTTACAGAAATTTGACCCGGAAGAATTTGTGAATGCGCTGTTCGACCGGGGTGAGGGAGCACAGGAACACGAGGAAGGAGAAAATTGAGATGTTGACATTGGATAAGTTTGAGGAAGCAAGTGAAAAAGTAAAAGAAGTAACACTGGAGACAAAGCTCGTATATAGCGAATATTTGAGCGGACAGAGCGGAAATAAGGTATATTTAAAACCGGAAAATCTGCAATATACTGGGGCATACAAGGTGCGCGGTGCGTATTACAAGATCAGTACACTTTCCGATGAAGAGCGAAAGAAAGGACTTATCACTGCGTCTGCCGGAAACCATGCGCAGGGTGTTGCGTATGCAGCAAAATGTTACGGCGTAAAGGCGGTCATCGTTATGCCGACCACAACACCGCTTATCAAAGTAAACCGTACTAAAAGCTATGGCGCGGAGGTTATCCTGCATGGAGATGTTTATGACGAGGCATGTGAATATGCATTAAAGCTTGCGGAGGAAAAAGGTTATACGTTTGTACATCCGTTTGATGATCCTGCAGTTGCGACCGGTCAGGGAACGATCGCCATGGAGATTTTCAAAGAACTGCCGCTTGTGGAATATATCCTGGTTCCGATCGGAGGAGGCGGACTTGCAACCGGTGTTTCCACACTTGCGAAGCTTTTAAATCCGAAAGTGAAAGTTATCGGCGTTGAACCAGCAGGTGCGGCATGTATGAAAGCGTCTTTTGCTTCGGGAAAAGTGACAACACTTCCGAATGTCAATACGATCGCAGACGGAACCGCGGTAAAGACACCGGGATCAAAGATTTTCCCGTATCTGCAGAAAAATCTGGACGACATCATTACGGTTGAAGATAAAGAACTGGTCGTTTCCTTCCTTGATATGGTAGAAAATCATAAGATGATTGTGGAAAACTCCGGGCTTCTGACAGTTGCGGCTTTAAAGCATCTTGGCGTAAAGGACAAGCGCGTTGTATCTATCTTAAGCGGCGGAAATATGGATGTGATCACGATGTCATCGGTCGTACAGCAGGGACTCATTTTCCGTGACCGTATCTTTACGGTATCCGTACTGCTTCCGGATAAGCCTGGTGAACTCTGCAAGGTAGCAGATACGATAGCAAAAGAACAGGGCAATGTGGTAAAACTTGAGCATAACCAGTTTGTTACAACAAACCGTACTGCGCAGGTAGAACTCCGCATTACGATGGAATCCTTTGGTACGGATCATAAGAAGACGATCATTGGCGCGTTGGAGAAAAATGGTTATAAGCCGAGGGTAGTTCAGGCAAACCTGTAAGTCTCTGGAAAAGAAAAAATGGCGGAGGACGGCAGATGTTTGGAAGAAGCGAGGACATTTTTGAGGAAAAACGGCCGAAAGAAGAAAAGATATCAAGAGCAGAGCGCAAAGAAGAAAAACTTCATGAAAAGGAATTAAAGAAGCAGGAAAAAGAAGACTTAAAACAGCAGAGAGCGGCTTTTGAAGAGGAAATGAAAGGCCGTGAGCTGGAAGAAAAAAGAAGAAAGCAGCTTGAAAAAGAAGATGAAAAAAACGCCAGACTGGCGAAGATGGCGGCAAAAAAGATTGAAAAAGCCGAGATGCGGAGCAAAGAAAAAGAACATACCAAAAAGCAGGTGGCTCTAATGGTGCTCTGTCTGGGGCTTAGTTTTGCGGCGGGGGTTGGTGCGGCATTTCTTGCCGCCTGGGTAAACCATGTGTCCTTTGTTCTGCCGAGGTTTCTGCCGTTTATCGGGCTGGTCTTTGTATTTGCCTTTTCCACGGTGAATTTCTTTTGCCATGAGGGAAAAGCAGAAGTGGCGGCAGGGGCATTTTCATTGCTTTCCCTTGCGGGCGGAATCGTTGAACTGGCTTTCCTTTTTCACTGACAATGAGAATCGGATAAAAAAGAATGGGGTGTAAAGAAAAAATACTTGACACCCTGTTCTTTTTATTGTATGATACGATAGGTTCGCAGATAAGGAGTCGGATATGGAAGAAAAGCTGGAACAGGCTTATCTGTATGATTTTTACGGAGAGCTTTTGAACGAACATCAGCGCAGGATATATGAGGATTTTGTGTTCAATGATCTCTCCCTGGGTGAGATCGCAAAAGACGAGGGCATCAGCAGACAGGGTGTGCATGATATGGTAAGGCGTTGTAACCGGACGCTCGAGGGCTATGAGGAAAAGCTGCATCTGGTAGCGAAGTTCCTTTCCGCAAAGCAGAAAGTATCAAAGATTCATATTCTGGCAAAGCATATGCATGAAGAGCCGGAGGAATCGATTTTAAACGAGATAGAGAATTTATCCAATGAGATATTAGAGGAGCTGTAATATGGCATTTGACAGTTTATCAGAAAAACTGCAGAACGTATTCCGCAATCTGCGGAGCAAGGGACGCCTGACCGAGGATGATGTCAAAGCAGCGTTAAAAGAAGTAAAGCTGGCACTCCTTGAGGCGGATGTCAATTTCAAGGTAGTAAAGCAGTTTACGAAATCGGTGCAGGAGCGTGCGATTGGTTCAGACGTTATGAACGGACTGAATCCGGGACAGATGGTCATAAAGATCGTAAATGAGGAAATGGTAAAGCTCATGGGATCTGAGACTACAGAGCTTACATTAAAACCGGCGAATGAGATTACCGTGTTTATGATGGCGGGGCTTCAGGGTGCCGGCAAGACGACCACGACAGCAAAGATAGCCGGAAAGTTAAAGCAGAAAGGCAGAAAGCCGCTTTTGGTTGCCTGTGATGTCTATCGTCCGGCTGCCATTGAGCAGTTGAAGATCAATGGAGAGAAGCAGGGCGTGGAAGTATTTTCCATGGGCGATAAGAACCGTCCGGTCGATATCGCAAAAGCAGCGATGGAGCATGCCGCAAAGGGCGGATTTAATGTAGTGATCATCGATACTGCCGGACGTCTTCATATAGATGAGGGTATGATGGCAGAACTCGTTGAAATAAAGGAAAATGTGGATGTGACGCAGACGATCTTAATCGTGGATGCGATGACCGGTCAGGATGCCGTGAATGTTGCAGGCACCTTTGATGAAAAGGTCGGGATTGATGGTGTGATCTTAACCAAGTTAGACGGTGATACCAGAGGCGGAGCCGCATTATCCATCCGGTCAGTGACCGGAAAGCCGATTTTTTATGTCGGCATGGGAGAAAAACTTTCGGATCTTGAACAGTTTTATCCGGATCGTATGGCATCCCGAATCCTCGGAATGGGTGATGTGCTGACGCTGATTGAAAAGGCACAGGAAGACATAGACGAGGAAAAAGCAAAGAAGATGGAGCAGAAGCTCAAAAAAGCTGAGTTCGGATTTGACGATTATCTTGAATCCATGAATCAGATGAAAAAAATGGGCGGTATCTCCAAAGTGCTTGGTATGATGCCGGGTATCGGCGGTGCGCAGCTCTCACAGATCGAGAGTGCTATTGATGAAAAGCAGATGGCGCGTGTGGAGGGGATTATCTACTCCATGACACCGAAAGAACGAAGCAATCCGTCCATCTTAAATCCGAGCAGAAAGCGCAGAAAAAGCAAAGAAGATGGAGCAGAAGCTCAAAAAAGCTGAGTTCGGATTTGACGATTATCTTGAATCCATGAATCAGATGAAAAAAATGGGCGGTATCTCCAAAGTGCTTGGTATGATGCCGGGTATCGGCGGTGCGCAGCTCTCACAGATCGAGAGTGCTATTGATGAAAAGCAGATGGCGCGTGTGGAGGGGATTATCTACTCCATGACACCGAAAGAACGAAGCAATCCGTCCATCTTAAATCCGAGCAGAAAGCGCAGGATCGCACAGGGTGCCGGTGTGGACATTGCCGAGGTGAACCGTCTGGTCAAGCAGTTTGAACAGACCAGAAAGATGATGAAACAGATGCCGGGTATGTTTGGCGGGAAAGGCGGCAGAGGAAGGCTCGGCGGTATCGGGAAAATGAAGTTCCCATTTTAAAGATTGCAGAATCCAACAGAGAACCTGTTGATTTTGATAGAAATATCCTTACAAGGAGGTGAAAGAAAGTGGTAAAGATCAGATTAAGAAGATTAGGACAGAAAAAAGCTCCTTTTTATAGAATCGTTGTAGCAGATGCAAATTCTCCAAGAGATGGCAGATTCATCGAGGAAATCGGAACTTATGATCCAACAAAAGATCCTAGTGAATATCATGTAAATGAAGAACTGGCAAAGAAATGGTTAGCAAATGGTGCACAGCCGACCGCTACTGTAAACAGAATTTTCAAAGCTACCGGTATCGTAAAATAATCATTTGGGATTTGTGAGGTGAATGTAATGAAAGAATTAGTGGAAGTAATTGCAAAATCACTGGTAGATCATCCGGATGAAGTAGTTGTTACTGAAAGCGAAAATGACAAAGCCCTTGTTGTGGAACTGCGTGTTGCGCAGACAGACATGGGTAAAGTAATTGGCAAACAGGGACGTATCGCGAAAGCAATCCGTTCCGTAGTGAAAGCAGCAGCCTCAAAAGAAAACAAAAAAGTTATTGTAGAAATTGTACAGTAATGAAAATGAGGGCACTGTAAAATAGCCGTATTGATACGATATTTTACAGTGCCCTCATTGGATATCGGCGGAAGCAGGAGGAAAACAGTTGGAAGATTTATTGCAGGTGGGAGTGATCACCACAACACACGGTGTACGCGGAGAAGTCAAGGTGTTTCCGACGACAGACGATGCAAACCGTTTTAAAAAATTAAAGGAAGTTATACTGGATACAGGAAAAGAACAGTTGCCTTTGGAGATTACGCAGGTGAAATTTTTTAAAAATCTGGTCATTTTGAAATTCAAAGGGATCGATAATATAAATGATATTGAAAAATATAAAGGAAAGAGCCTTTATGTGACAAGGGATCATGCGGTAAAATTAAAAAAGAATGAGTATTTTATCGCGGATCTGATCGGAATGCGTGCAGTGACGGAAGAGGGCGAGGAACTTGGCACGATCAAAGATGTTCTGCAGACAGGCGCGAATGATGTCTACATCGTTGAAAAAGAGGGCGAGGACGAGCTTTTAGTCCCAGCGATTAAAGACTGTGTGAAAAACGTGGACATTGAGGGCGGGGTTATGACGCTTCATCTTTTAGAGGGACTGCGTGACATCAATAAAAAATAAAAGAGGTTATTATGAGATTTCATATATTAACGCTGTTCCCGGATATGGTGGAACAGGGACTGCACACCAGTATCATCGGCCGTGCGGCCCAAAAGGGCATATTATCCATAGAAGCGGTTAATATCCGTGATTATACACTTAACCGACACAAGAAGGTGGATGACTATCCTTACGGCGGCGGAGCAGGCATGGTCATGCAGGCACAGCCCATTTTTGATGCGTGGCAGGCGGTCGCAGACCGGATCGGTTATCGCCCGCGAACGGTTTATCTGACACCGCAGGGACCGACATTTCATCAGGGTATGGCAAAAGAATATGCAAAAGAGGAAGACTTGGTTTTGCTCTGCGGTCATTATGAGGGTATTGATGAGCGTGTGCTTGAGGAGATCGTGACAGATTATGTTTCAATCGGCGATTATGTGCTGACCGGTGGAGAACTTCCGGCAATGGTCATGGTCGATGCCATTTCCCGCATGGTGCCGGGCGTGTTGAGCAATCAGGAATCCGGCAGTACAGAATCCTTCGAAGGAAATCTGCTCGAATATCCGCAGTATTCCAGACCGGAAGAATGGCGTGGAAAGAAAGTTCCGCCCATCCTGCTTTCCGGCGATCATGCGAAGGTCGATGCATGGCGCAGGGAACAGTCAATCCTGCGTACAAAAGAGCGCAGACCGGATCTGATCGCGCGGGCGGAGCTGACCGAAAAGGAAAGAGAGCTTTGCGGATTGCGGGATGAGGATTAGGAGTATACCGGATGGTAGAAGTGTACGGACTGGATATGAACGCGCAGAGTCTGGATGTGCAGGCAGCACTTTTTTCAGAGCAAAATTATGCGAAAATTTTTTCAGAGTATCGTATGGAAAAAATTAAAAAATGCCGGAAGGAAAACACAAAGCATCAGAGTATAGCCGCTGGCTGGCTGTTAGATCATGTGCTGCGGCAGCATGGCATGACGGAACAGACGGCAGAGTTTGATACAGGAGCACATGGGAAACGCCTGCTTTGTGCCGCAGAGGGGAAAACTGCGGATGTCAATCTCTCCCATTCGGGGCAGTATATTGTCTGCGCGTACAACGAATGCGGCACGGTCGGGATCGATGCGGAATGTGTGCATGAGGATGCTGAGGTAATGCGGATCGCAAAGCGCTTTTTTTCCAAAGTGGAAATGGACTGGCTGGAAAAGCAGAAGGAGAAAGCCGAAGCATTCTGCATACTCTGGACGCGGAAGGAAAGCTTTGTAAAGCGGCTGGGAGCCGGGCTGTCCGTGCCGCTTGACAGTTTTTCGGTACTGGAGCAGGAGACAACAGAGAAACGCAGCGGTGCGTCTGAGGATCTGAAAGAAGAACAGGAATCTGTATTTTGGAAGGATTATAAAAAAGGAAACTGCCGGATTGCGCTCTGTGCGGAAACGGCGGATTTCCCGGAGCAGATAAACTGGCAAAAAATAAGTAAGAAAACTCTTGCCAAGCTGGAAATAGTATGGTAAACTTGGATAGTTGTGAAATAAACGCGATGGTCCTCTGTTACAAATTGTATTAAGAACATCAAAAGAATCAGGAGGTCACAAAATGAACGCAAGCGAAATCATTAAGAGCATTGAAGCAGAACAGTTAAAGGCTGAAGTACCGGAGTTCCGTGTTGGTGATACGGTTAAGGTATTTGCTAAGATCAAAGAAGGAAACCGTGAAAGAATTCAGGTTTTTGAAGGAACTGTATTAAAGAGACAGGGCGGAAGCAACCGTGAGACTTTCACGGTAAGAAAGTTTTCAAACGGTGTCGGCGTAGAAAAAACATGGCCGTTACATTCTCCGCATGTTGAAAAGATCGAAGTTGTAAGACATGGTAAAGTAAGACGTGCGAAACTGAATTACTTACGTAATCGTATCGGTAAGAAAGCGAAAGTTAAAGAATTAGTAAAATAAGAAATGCAAGAGAGGGACAATTTCAAAGTGTGAATTGTTCCTCTTATTGTTTTATGAGGAAAACAGCATGAGAAGATATAGAAGGACAGGGCTGGATTTTAACAGAAGAAAAAAGGATGTAAACTTTCCGTTGTTAAAAGAGATCGTTTCCTGGGTGGTGGAGATTGCCATTGTACTTATGATGGCGTTTGTGCTGGTGTATTTTATCGGAATGCGTACCAGTGTGGTAGGGCAGTCGATGTCAGAGACGCTCGAAAACGGAGATCAGATTCTGGTGAACCGTTTTATGTATAAAATGATCGGACCGAAGGCAGATGATGTCGTTGTATTTTTACCGAATGGAAATGAAAAGTCGCATTATTATGTGAAACGTGTGATAGGCGTTCCGGGTGATACGGTGCAGATCAAAGACGGCAGGATCTATGTAAACGGGACGGAATTTACAGAAAAGATTGATGCTGCGGCAATTGAAGACGCGGGACTTGCAACGGATGCAGTCACACTCGAGGATGATGAATATTTTGTACTCGGTGATAACCGCAATAACAGTGAGGACAGCCGATATGCGAATATTGGAAATATCAAACGGGAATACATTGTCGGGAAAGCGTGGTTTGTGATATCCACGGGAGACCGGTTTGGATTTATAAAGTAACAGGAGGAAAAAATATGCAGTTTCAGTGGTATCCGGGTCATATGACCAAAGCAAAGCGGATGATGCAGGAGGATATGAAGCTGGTCGATCTGGTCATTGAGCTGGTCGATGCCAGAATTCCGATGAGCAGCCGTAATCCGGACATTGATGAACTTGGAAAGAACAAGGCGCGTTTGATCCTGATGAATAAGGCGGATCTTGCGGATGATAAAAAGACAGAAAAGTGGATGGACTATTTTAAGAGCAGAGGTTTTTATGCGGTAAAATTGGATTCCAGAAAAAAGAACGGTATGAAGGCGGTTCAGAATGTGATTGCGGAGGCGTGTAAGGAAAAGACAGAACGGGATCGCAGACGAGGCATTTTGAACCGTCCGGTGCGGGCGATGGTCGTCGGAATACCGAATGTCGGAAAATCCACGTTCATTAATACGTTTGCGGGGAAAGCATGTACAAAGACCGGAAACAAGCCTGGTGTTACGAGAGGAAAGCAGTGGATTCGCCTGAATAAGAATGTGGAGCTGCTTGATACACCGGGTATCCTTTGGCCAAAGTTTGAGGATCAGAAGGTGGGTATGCGTCTGGCATGGATCGGTTCCATCAAAGATGAGATTTTAAATATCGATGAACTGGCAATGCTTTTTATTGAGTTTATGCTCAAAGAATATCCGGGAGTCCTGCATACACGTTACGGAATCTCGGAAGAAGCCGGGGATGGAGAAAATGCAGCAGCAAAAGTATTAGAGGAGATCGCAGTCAACCGGAAATGTATCAAAAAAGGCAACGAATATGATTACAGCAAGGCGGCGGCACTTTTGATCGATGAATTTCGGAGTGGACAGCTTGGGTGCCTGACGTTAGAGAACCCTGAGCAGGATGCATAGAGATAAAAGAGGAAGATCATGGAAAAGAAAATCGGAGAGATCAAAGAAGAATTAAAGGCAGCAGAAGACATTCTGTTGCCTGATTTTATAAAGAAATACGAAGCAGATGAAAGAAGTGGGGTACAAAAGCTGATTGAACAGGCAAGAAAGCGGATCGAAAAGCTGGAGCAGGAGAAATCCCGGATCGAGGCTTTGAAGGCCTATGAGAGGGAATATGTGCAGTATGAGTATATCTGTGGGATCGATGAAGTGGGCAGAGGTCCGCTTGCAGGACCGGTTGTGGCAGGAGCTGTGATCCTGCCAAAGGACTGTGATATTTTATATATCAATGATTCTAAAAAACTTAGTGCCCAAAAGCGTGAGATGCTTTATGACGAGATCATGGAAAAAGCGGTTGCGGTTGGCATCGGTATGGCAGGGCCGAACCGGATTGATGAGATCAATATTTTGCAGGCAACTTACGAAGCTATGCGGGAAGCTATAAGGAATCTGGCAGTAAAACCCGATATATTATTAAATGATGCAGTTACAATACCGGGGGTGGATATCAGACAGGTGCCGATCATCAAAGGAGATGCCAAGAGTATTTCCATCGGAGCGGCAAGTATTGTGGCAAAAGTGACCAGAGATCGCCTGATGGTAGACTATGACAAGATTATGCCGGAATATGATTTTGCTTCCAATAAAGGCTACGGTTCTGCGGAACACATTGCGGCATTAAAAAAATATGGGCCTACCCCGATCCACCGCGCATCTTTTATCAAAAATTTTGTATAGGGATGGATGTATATGCAGATATCAGATCTTTTTGGACAATATGATGTAAATACAGCGGCAAATCCGCAGGGAACAGGAAACACAGCCGGCAGTACCGGAGTAAACGCGAGCCAGTCACTGGCAGATGCAATGCGTATGCTCCCGGCGGGCAGTGTTTTTGAGGCGACCGTCAATGAAATGGAAAACGGAGAAGTCCTGCTCGGACTGAGTGACGGAAGAAATGTATCGGCACGGCTTTCTGCGGGAGTTTCCTTAAATATAGGAGAAGCAATGTTTTTTCAGGTCAAATCCAACAATGGGATGCAGATCGAGATCCGACCGTTTCAGACCGGACCGGAGGGGAATCCGACGCTGTTAAAGGCACTGGATGCCGCAGGATTAAAGGTAAATGATAAAAATCTGACGCTGGTCAATTCGATGATGCAGGAGCAGATGCCGATCGGTAAAAACAGTCTGCTGGCAATGGTGCGGCTGTCGGGCAATCATCCAGAGGTTGCTCCGGCAACGTTAGTCGAGATGACGAAAGTGGGACTTCCGGTGACTGCGGAGAATGCGGCAGCATTTGAGAATTACAAGACAGATCAGAATGCTATGATGAAAGAACTGAATATGCTGTTTGAAACATTGCCGGAAATGGCTGGAAACGGGAAAACGTCAGCTTCAGATGCCGTGACATTCCATAAACAGCTTACTGCGATACTTGGCGGCACAGACGCAGATGCGGGTGGGAATGTGACGGTAAAAGAGCAGGCGCAGAGAGCGGAGATTTCAGACGCTGCGGATATGATGGCAGAAAATAAGATGACAGTGCCGGATGGTAAAACAGCAGTGCAGAACATGACAGAGATGGTGCAGCAAGAAAGCAGAGTGCCAGCACAGAGTGCAGGGCAGATGGCAGAGCAGAATGAAGCTGTGACACAACAGACACAAGAGCTGGGCATCCGGCAGGCAGTACAGTCAGGTGGTACTGTGATAACGCAGAGTGCCAGCATGGCAAAGGGCGGTATACTGGCGGCACCGGCGACGCTTGGTGTGGTTTTAGATTCGGCACGGATGCAGGAATTAAGATCTGTATATGCAGAGCTTTCAGGAAAAGATATGGAGCTTTCAGAGCTTACGCCAAAACAGTTTTTATCCTTGGTGAGCAGTCTGCTCACCGAGGATGGGGCAGGTGCGGAACAAGCGGTGCACAAGCTTTTTCGAGGGAAAGCCTATCAGCAGGTACTGCGCAGTGCACTAGAGGAAGAGTGGCTCTTAAAACCGCAGGATATCAGAGATTCCGGCAGGATGAATGAATTTTACGCGCGTGTGAGCCGGCAGATGGGACAGCTTTCGCAGATTGTTGCGGAGACAGGAGGGAACACGCAGACGGCACAGGCAGCATCGGATCTTCAGAATAATATCAGTTTTATGAATGTCTTAAATCAGACTTATACTTATATGCAGATCCCATTAAAGATGACGAATCAGAATGCCAAGGGAGATCTTTATGTATACACAAATAAAAAGAAGCTTGCTGAAAAGGACGGAGAACTGAGCGCGTTTTTACATCTGGATATGGAACACCTCGGTTCTACGGATGTTTCGGTGAAAATGCATGGAAAAAATGTGGGTACAAAATTTTATCTGGCAGATGATACCCCCTACCGTGTTGTGGAAGAGCATATACCCCTTTTGCAGCAGCAGTTGGAAAAACTCGGCTATCAGTGCAGGATTGATGTGGAAAATGAAGAAAAAAAGGTGGATCTTGTAGATGATTTCTTAAAAAAGGATAAGCCGGCAGGGGGGATAGTACACCGGTATTCCTTTGATATGAGGGCATGAATTATGATAGATAGAAAAAAAGATGGAAAGACTGCAGTAGCGGTAGCGTATACACCGGGAGAACGCGCACCGAAGATCCTTGCGACCGGAAAGGGGGAGGTGGCAGAGCGTATCATTGAAACTGCAAAGGAAAATGAAGTTCCGCTCTATGAAGATGATAAACTGGCATCGACACTTTCAAGACTGGATATCGGAGATATGATCCCGCCGGAGCTTTATGATGTAGTGGCGCAGATCCTGGTCTTTGTCGATGATATGGATCGTCTGCGCGGAAAAGTGGAGGCGATCAAAAAATAAGCATGAATACAAGAAAGACTGGTGCGGAATACGAAGAACTGGCGGCGCAGTACCTAAAAGAGCAGGGATATCGTATTTTGGAGAGAAATTACAGGAATCGTTTCGGGGAAATTGATATACTGGCAAGAAAAGCTGCGCAGCTTGTGATTGTTGAGGTAAAATACCGCAGTACGACCGGGTACGGAGATCCGCTGGAGGCGGTGGATGCAAGAAAACAGAAAAAGATCTGCCGCACTGCATCTTACTACTGCATGAAGCATGGGATTATGGAAAATGTTTCCTGCCGCTTTGATGTGATCGCAATTTACGGCGATGGTACACTGCGGCATGAAGAAAATGCATTTGAATATCAAAGTTAAAAAACAGGAGCTTATTATGGAATTAAAACGAAAAAATGAGGCGGATATATTGCGCCTTACAGAATGCCATGCCGCAGACGGCACCCTAGTCCCGCTCTTGAAATATCCGCTGTTAGAGCAGAGCGGGATTGTGGAACATTGTTTTTCCACGCGCATGGGCGGCGTGAGTGAGGGAATGTTTTCTGGCATGAACCTGAGTTTTACCAGAGGGGACAAAAAGGAAGCGGTAGAAACGAATTTTCATCGGATCGCAGAGGCAATGGGCGTTTCCTATGAAAAAATGGTCTTTACGGATCAGACGCACACGACCTGTGTGCGGGAAGTGACCGGGGCAGATGCCGGAAAAGGGCTGATATGTGAGCGGGATTATAAAGATGTGGACGGACTCGTCACGAACGAACCGGGACTGATCTTATGTGCCTTTTTTGCGGACTGTGTGCCGCTCTATTTTATAGATCCCGTACACAAGGCGATCGGACTTAGTCATTCAGGCTGGCGCGGAACAGTAAACCGCATGGGTGCGGTGACGGTTGATACGATGAAAAAAGCCTATGGAACGAAACCAGAGGATCTGATCTGTGCGGTCGGCCCTTCGATCTGTAAGGATTGTTATGAGGTTGGTGCGGATGTCGCGGACGCATTTTTTGCCGCATTTCCGGGAAAAGAAGAAATTCTTATTGATAAGGGAAATGGCAAATATCAGTTAGATCTCTGGCGTGCAAACGAACAGATCCTGCTTGATACCGGCGTGATGCCGGAACATATCGCAATGACAAATCTTTGTACCTGCTGTAATGACAGGTATCTCTTCTCACATCGGGCAAGCCACGGAAAACGCGGTAATCTCGGCGCATTTTTGATGCTGCGCCCATAAAGGCGCAGCAGATTAATAAAATCTTAAAGAAATCCTCTGTTTATCTTTATTGTAATGGAAGTCTCATGGTGCTATATTAAGTGTATCGATACAGATAGTACAGCCAAAAGCAAAAAAGGACTGTGCAATACATAATAGGAGGAGAGACGGATTTGATTCAGTTAAATTATCGTGATGCAAAACCGATTTATGAACAGATCAAAGATGGACTGAAACATCTGCTGGTGTCGAAAGTGATCGGGACCGGAGAAAAACTTCCTTCTGTCCGGGAGCTGGCAGCAAGCCTAGCCATCAATCCGAATACGATACAGCGTGCATACAGGGAACTCGAAAATGAGGGCTATATCTATACGGTTTCCGGGAAGGGAACATTTGCCGCTGCACAGGATGATGTGCTAAAGATCCGCAAGGAAGAACTGTTTGTGCAGTTTGATACCGTCACATCAGAGCTGCTCTATTTATCCGTAAAGCCGGAGTTTTTGACAGAACGGATCACAGACATCAGAGAAAGGGGAAAAAGAGAATGATAGAAGTTTCAAATGTGGTCAAGGAATTTGACGGATTCCGTGCACTTGATGGTACAACACTCCACGTTGGAAAGGGAGATATTTACGGACTGGTTGGTCCGAATGGTGCCGGAAAATCAACGATCATCCGTCACATTACAGGTGTATACAAACAGGATTCCGGGACGGTGAAGATTGATGGAATACCGGTTTTTGAAAATCCTAAGGTCAAAGAAAAATTTGCTTATATACCGGATGAACTTTTTTATTTTATGCAGGCAGATACAATGGAGATGAAGCGGTTTTATCAGGGAATCTATCCGAAATTCGATGAAAAGTTATTTGAAAAAATGCGCAGGTTTTTCCCGAATATCGATACGAAGCGGAGCATCCGGAGGCTGTCAAAGGGTATGCAAAAACAGGTTGCTTTCTGGCTTGCAATCTGCTGCAGACCGGAGATACTGATCTTAGATGAGCCGGTGGACGGACTCGATCCGGTAATGCGCAGGCAGATCTGGAGCATTATTATGGCAGATGTGTCTGAGCATAAAACGACAGTTTTTGTTTCATCCCACAATCTGCGTGAATTAGAGGATGTGTGTGACCATGTGGGGATCATGCATCAGGGAAAAGTGATCTTAGAACGTTCACTGAGTGACCTGCAGGGCAGCGTCTGCAAAATACAGACGGCTTTTCAGGCAGAAATGCCAAAATTGCCGGAAGGATTTGAGGTGCTTCATATGTCCAATACGGGAAGAGTGTATACACTCATCGTAAAAGGAAATCCAACGGAAGCCAGAAAGCAGATCGAATATTTAAATCCGATGCTGGTAGATGTCCTTCCGCTTACCCTGGAAGAAATCTTTATTTATGAATTAGGAGGGGTAGATTATGCAGTCAAAGATATCCTTTTTTAATAAGACGATTTTTAAGAAAAATTTCACGCATTATTGGCCGGTCTGGTTTGGCTATCTTGTGATCTGCCTGTTTGAAATTCCGTTTGGTATTTATATCTGCAGCAGAAACGTGGTTTACTATACGGAAGAGACGGAGCAGGCGATGGAACGCACCAATCTATATGTCAGTCTGATGGATGGGGTTATGTCACCGATACTTCTGTTTTTGGTTTCACTTGTCGTTGCGATGGCACTTTTTTCTTATTTATATAATGCAAAGAGTGCGAATATGATTCATTCACTTCCGGTTCGCAGAGAGGAACTGTTTGTTACAAATTACATTTCAGGACTTCTTTTTATGGCGGTGCCGCAGGTGATCGCAACACTGGCAGGTGTGTTCGTGTGCGCGGCAGTCGGCATTACGGAATTACAGTATCTGATGATCGCATTGGTATATGCGCTTGGAAATATGTTCTTTTTCTATTCCATGGCAGTATTGGTAGGTATGCTGACCGGACAGCTTTTGGCACTTCCGGTCTGCTATATCGCACTCAATCTTTTGGAGATTATTCTGGAGTTCATCGGGAAGGCGATCATGGCGGAACTCTGCTTTGGAATGGACGGTATAGATTCACTTTCGAAGTTTTCTGTGCTTTCGCCGATTTATTACCTTTCAAACAAGATCGGGATCGAGACAGAAGTTTTAGAGAATACCGGCAGTTATGTGTACCATGTGAACGGCGGGAAGACACTGCTTGCGTATGTATTTGCAGCTTTTGTGCTGATCGCGCTTGCACTGGCTGCATACCAAAGACGCAGGATCGAAACTGCGGGAGATCTGATTTCCATCGGCTGGCTCAAACCGGTATTCCGCTGGTGTGTGACAGCTTGTGGTGCATTACTTGGCGGACTGATATTTGGCGCGATCTTTTCTGATACGGTTTCAGGAACGAAAGAATTTGTTATTATGTTATGCAGCACACTTGTGATCGGACTCGGATGCTTTTTTGTAGCAGAGATGTTTTTACAAAAGAAATTTAAAGTGTTTTCTAAAAAAAGATTCGCAGAATTTGGAATTGGCGCGGTATGTATCGCAGCGGTGCTAGGTATGGTGGAATTTGATGCCTTCGGGATTGAATCATGGACACCGGATGTATCTGAGGTAAAGATGGCAGGTCTTGAGTACAATTCGTTAGTCCTGACAGATAAAAGTGAGATTCAGGAACTCATAGATATGCATAAAGATATCATTGCCAAGAAAGATGAGATAGAATCGTATGTTATGAATGGGAATGCCTCCTACGGGTTTATGATCAGCTACAAGATGAAAGACGGATCGAAAGTCAGCCGTTATTATAACGTGCCGGCGGAATCAGAAGAATTAAAGGATAAAGATTCGGTGATCGGACAGATGCTTGCGATCATGGAAAAACCGGAAAATATAATGAAGGCACAGTTTGGTGTATATTATGACGAAAATGTGCCGCAGAACGGATATCTGGAAAAATACACATGGGATGGCCAGGATATGAATACAGATGATCTGAGTTTTAATGCACAGAACGCAAAGATTGTCTACGAAGCACTGATGAAAGACATCTATGAGGGCAATTACGAGGATGTAGTCCGGTTTAATGTTTACAATACGGATTCTACGGACATCAGTGACCAGATCTACGCAAATTCGATCAATTTTTCATTTTATAATGAGAAGGGCTCCTATTTTCCATATGATCAGTTCAGAGAAGAGTATGATATTGACGCGATAAGCTATTCATCGAATACCAACAGTTATCTGACGATCGGCAAGAAATGTATCCATACAGTCGAAGCATTGAAGGAGATCGGGGTGATCTCGGATGAAAGTGAACTGATGACTTATCAGGAATACAATATGCAGTATGATAGTACGGAATATGCGTCTGGCTATGATATAGAATATGTAGAAACGGAATATGTAGAATAAAAGCAGAAAAGGAAAAGCTGTCCGAAATCGGCGGCTTTTTCTTTGCGTTCGAGAAAGCTGAACGGATGCAGAAGCGGAAAAAGGCTTTACAACTGCGGGGAGATATTGTAAAATCAAGCGGTCGGGTGTTACCCGATTTATTTTGATGAAAAGAAACCAAAAGTGGCATATTTTATGCCGTGCATAGAGTAAGGAGTAAGAGATATATGAGTAAACCAGTTGTAGCGATTGTGGGACGTCCGAATGTTGGAAAGTCAACGCTTTTTAATGTTTTGGCAGGAGAACGTATCTCAATCGTCAAAGATACGCCGGGAGTGACAAGAGACCGTATATATGCGGATGTCTCCTGGCTGGATAAAAACTTTACCTTGATCGATACCGGAGGAATCGAGCCGGACAGTAATGATATTATTCTCTCCCAGATGAGGGAACAGGCGCAGATTGCGATTGATACGGCAGATGTGATCATGTTCGTGACGGATGTAAGACAGGGACTTGTGGATGCGGATGAAAAGGTGGCAAATATGCTGCGCCGTTCGAAAAAACCAGTCGTGCTTGTTGTAAACAAGGTGGATGATTTTAAGAAATATATGCCGGATGTTTATGAATTTTACAATCTGGGTATCGGAGAACCGGTGCCGGTTTCTTCATCTTCCATGCTTGGTATCGGAGATATGTTAGATGAAGTGATCGCACATTTCCCGGAACGGAATGCGGAGGAGGAAGAGGACGACCGTCCGAAGATCGCAGTCATCGGAAAACCGAACGTCGGAAAATCTTCTTTGATCAACAAGCTGACCGGAGAACGGCGTGTTATCGTATCCGACATTGCGGGTACAACGAGAGATGCTATTGACACAGCGGTAAAATACTGCGGAAGAGAGTATGTGTTTATTGATACTGCAGGACTGCGCAGAAAGAGCAAGATCAAGGAAGAACTTGAGCGGTACAGCATTATCCGTGCTGTTACCGCAGTTGAGCGTGCGGATGTTGTTGTGATCGTGATCGATGCAACTGAGGGTGTTACCGAACAGGATGCGAAGATCGCAGGTATTGCGCATGACCGTGGAAAAGGTATCATTATTGCGGTCAATAAGTGGGATGCAATAGAAAAAAATGACAAGTCGGTCAAAGAACATTCAGACCGCATTCGTCAGGTTTTAAGCTTTATGCCGTATGCAGAGATTCTTTTCATCTCGGCACAGACCGGACAGCGTTTAAATAAACTCTATGAAATGATCGATATGGTCATGGCGAATAATTCCATGCGTCTTGCAACAGGTGTCTTAAATGAGATCGTGGCGGAAGCAGTTGCAATGCAGCAGCCGCCGTCAGACAAGGGCAAGCGTTTAAAGATCTTTTATATCACGCAGGTATCGGTCAAACCGCCTACCTTTGTCGTGTTTGTCAATGACAAAAAATTGATGCATTTTTCTTATACGAGATATATAGAAAACCGGATACGTGACGCATTTGGCTTCCGCGGAACGGCACTTCGTTTCATTATCCGGGAAAGAAAAGGAGAGTCATAAAATGTTGATACTGCAGCGTATACTTGCTCTGGTCATCGGCTATTTCTGCGGCTGTTTTGTGACCGGTTATTTTTACGGAAAATCAAAAAAAGTAGATATCCGCACGATGGGAAGCGGAAATGCCGGTACGACCAATACGTTAAGGAATCTGGGATGGAAGGCGGGGGTGGTCACGTTTTTGGGTGACTGTTTTAAATGTGTGCTCGCCATCTGTCTGGTGCGCTTTTTGTTTCGCAGAGACGGAGCGGATATGCTAAAGCTGTTGGAGCTTTATGCCGGCTTCGGTGCGATCCTTGGACACAATTTCCCGTTTTACCTGAAATTTAAAGGAGGGAAAGGGATCGCTTGTACGGCAGGGCTTTTAGTCGCATTCTGCCCATTTGAGATACCGGTCTGTCTGGCACTTTTTGTACTTGCGGTAGCGCTTACACGCTATGTGTCGGTCGGTTCGATTTTAGTGGTGCTCAGTTTCCTGGTACAGACGATCATTTTCGGACAGATGGGATGGTTTCATGTGTCGGCAGGCTACCTTCCGGAATTGTATGTACTCAGTGCGGTCATTACAGGAATGGCGGTCTGGCGTCACAAGAGCAATATTGAACGGCTGATCCATGGGACAGAAAATAAATTTTCCATGAATCATGACAAAACCAACAAAGCATAAAGTCAGGAGGGTGTAATGGCAAAAGTCAGTGTATTAGGAGCAGGAAGCTGGGGAACAGCACTTGCGGTCGTTTTGCATAAAAACGGACATGAGGTGACGATCTGGTCTATTTCAGAGGATGAGATCGCAATGTTAAAAAGTGAGCGGGAACACAAGGATAAACTTCCGGGTGTGAAGATCGCAGAGCAGATCGGACTTACCACAGATATAGAAGAAGCAATCGCCGGGCGGGATATGTTAGTAGTGGCAGTGCCGTCTCCATATATCAGAAGCACGGCAGAGATGATGGCGCCGCATGTGGAAGACGCTCAGCTTCTGGTGAGTGTGGCAAAAGGAATTGAGGAAGGTACGTTAATGACACTTTCCGAGATCCTCATGCAGGAGATTCCGCAGGCCGAGACAGCCGTGCTCTGCGGACCGAGCCATGCGGAAGAAGTGGGGATCGGACTTCCGACCACACTGGTAGCAGGCGCAAAAAGAAAAGAGACAGCAGAACTGGTGCAGTCTACGTTCATGAATGAGGTGCTGCGCGTGTATACAAGCCCGGATGTACTTGGAATGGAACTTGGAGCATCCTTAAAAAATGTGATCGCTCTGGCGGCAGGAATGGCGGACGGACTTGGATATGGAGACAATACGAAGGCAGCGCTGATCACCAGAGGAATTTCGGAGATCGGAAGACTGGCGCTTAAAATGGGGGCAAAATATGAAACACTGAGCGGGCTTACCGGAATCGGTGATCTGATCGTGACCTGCGCGAGCAAGCACAGCAGAAACCGCAGGGCGGGAATGCTGATCGGGCAGGGCTATACGATGGACGAAGCCATGAAAGAAGTAAAGATGGTCGTGGAAGGTGTTTACTCTGCGAAGGCGGCAATGGAACTGTCGAAAAAGTATGGCGTGTCCATGCCGATCATTGAGCAGGTCAACGAAGTGCTTTTTGATGGAAAAGCAGCAAAAGAAGCAGTGATGGATCTGATGCTCCGTGACAAGAAGCCGGAGCATGATGATCTGGAATGGAATTAGGAGAGACAATGGAACAAAAAGAGACGATCAAGATTAAATATTTAAATGATAAGATAGAAAAACTCTGCTATATCGATGGAAAGAGTGACTGGATTGATCTGCGTGCGGCAGAGGATGTGGTGCTGAAAAAAGGTGATTTCGCTATGATCCATCTTGGGATAGCCATGCAGCTCCCGGCAGGATATGAGGCATGTGTGATACCGCGCAGCAGTACCTACAAGAATTTCGGGATCATCCAGTCGAATCATATGGGACTGATCGATGAAACATACTGCGGTCCGAACGACTGGTGGCGTATGCCGGTCATTGCGATGCGTGATACAAAGATTCATGTAAACGACCGGATCTGCCAGTTCCGCATCCAGAAGCATCAGCCGAGGATCGTATTTGATGAGGTGGAAGAGCTGACAGGGGAAGACCGCGGTGGTTTTGGAAGTACAGGCAAACAGTGATTCGTCAAATTGCACATAAAAAAATACCATCTTCGTCAGACTGACGAAAACAGAATTGACACAAAGGACAGATGGGCAGAACCCACAACAAAAGAGAAAAATCTTTGTGGAATCCACGTATAGCCAAAAAAAGCGGAATAAGATATAGTAGTCTTAGCTGATAGAGAACGGAACGGATCGTTCCGGAAACAGATATACATATTTTAGGAGGTATTATAAAATGGCTAGTTTATCATTAAAAAACGTATGTAAAAAATATCCGAACGGCTTTGAAGCAGTTAAGGATTTCAACCTTGAAGTAGAAGATAAAGAGTTCATCATCTTCGTTGGACCATCCGGATGTGGTAAGTCTACTACACTTCGTATGATCGCAGGTCTGGAAGAAATTTCTTCTGGTGAATTATCCATCGATGGAAGAGTCGTAAACGACGTTGAACCGAAAGACAGAGATATCGCGATGGTATTCCAGAACTACGCTCTGTATCCGCATATGACCGTATTTGACAACATGGCATTCGGTCTGAAATTAAGAAAAGTTCCGAAGGATGAAATCAAAAAGAAAGTAGAAGAAGCAGCGAAGATCCTTGATCTTGAAAAACTGCTTGACCGTAAACCGAAGGCTTTATCTGGTGGACAGAGACAGCGTGTTGCCATGGGTCGTGCAATCGTTCGTAATCCTAAGGTATTCCTTATGGATGAGCCGTTATCCAACTTGGATGCAAAATTAAGAGTACAGATGCGTTCTGAGATTTCTGCATTACATCACAGACTTGGCGCTACGATCATCTATGTAACACATGATCAGACCGAAGCTATGACACTCGGAACCAGAATCGTTGTATTAAAAGACGGTGTGATCCAGCAGGTAGATTCCCCGATCAAGTTATATAATGAGCCGGATAACCTGTTTGTTGCCGGATTCATCGGATCTCCGCAGATGAACTTTGTAGATGCTCAGTGTGTTGTAGAAGGCGACAAGGTTACACTGAAATTCGATAAATTCAGCGCTGTATTACCGCCTGCAAAGGCTAAGAAACTTATCGACGGAGGTTACGCAGGAAAGACTGTTGTCCTCGGTATCAGACCGGAAGATATCAGTGATTCTCAGATCGAAGTTGAAACCTTCAAGAGCAGTCTCATTGAAGCTGATGTAACAGGATACGAATTACTTGGTGCAGAAGTTCTGCTTTACTTCCAGATGGGCGGAGCAGGATTCACTGCAAAAGTTGATTCCAGAACACCTGCTCGTATGGGTGATCATGTAAGATTTGCATTTGATCCGAGCAAGATTCATGTATTTGATAAAGAGACAGAATTGACAATTACCAACTAATTCGGTAAGATAACAATTAAATATAATGCTTAGAACCGGGTGTTATGTTACATCCGGTTCTTTTAGTGCCAGAAGCAGACTGAAAGGAGTGAGGACCAATGCTATCAAATCATAAGATTCAGGTGGCGTTAGATGAGATCAAGGATATATCGCGAACCGACCTGGCGCTTTACGATGACAAGGGAAAACAGATTGCGGCAACCTTTGAGCCGGAGCCGGAGATCTGCATGGCAATCGGAAATTTTATGGATTCCATGGCGGAGAGCCAGATGCTTTCCGGATGCCACTTTTTTAAAGTGGTCGTTGAGAATGAGGTGGAGTATGTGCTGATCGCGCAGTCAGCTTCCGAGGAAGCGTACATGATCGGACGACTTGCGGTCTGCCAGATCCGGAATATCGTGCTCTCTTACCGGGAACAGTTTGACCGGAATAATTTCATGCAGAACATCCTGCTCGGAAATATGCTGGTTGTGGATATGTACAACAAAGCGCAGAAATTACATATTGAGCAGGCGCGCCGGATGGTCTATGTGATCGAGGTCGAGGGAAAAAATGATTCAGTGATCATGGAAACGGTCAAGGGACTGTTTTCCGATAAAAATAAGGATTTTGTCACGGAAGTGGATGAGCAGAATATTATTCTGGTCAAGGACGCGACAGGCATCAGTACGGAGGAAGACGCGGAGAATATCGCGCGGATGATCGTGGATACCCTGCACGCGGAGGCGATGGTGCGAGTGCGCGTGGGTTATGGAACTGCAGTGGACAAGCTTCAGGATATTCCGAAATCGTATCAGGAAGCCAAGATGGCACTGGAAGTCGGAAACATTTTTTATGTGGAATCGGAAACGATATCCTATGCCAGACTTGGAATCGGCAGACTGATCTATCAGCTTCCGATGAGTTTGTGTGAGATGTTTATAGCGGAGATCTTTGGGGAACGTAAGCTGGATCTCGATGATGAGACGTTAGTGACGATCCAGAAATTTTTCGAGAACAATCTGAATATTTCCGAGACAGCAAGACAGCTCTATGTTCATCGGAATACGCTTGTATACCGCTTAGAGCGTTTACAGAAAATGATCGGGCTTGACATCCGCAAATTTGAAGATGCCATGACCTTTAAGATCGCGATGATGGTAATTGCGCATATGACTTATCAGACGAGTGCTCTGGACGAGTAAGCGCATGTTTTAGAAATGAAAGATAGGGAGTTAGAAAAGAATGGCAAAGAATACAGCATATGATGCGAACAGCATTTCCGTACTGGAAGGGCTGGAAGCCGTACGGAAAAGACCTGGTATGTATATCGGCAGCGTATCGAGAAAAGGTTTGAATCACCTGATCTATGAGATCGTGGACAATTCCGTGGATGAACATTTAGCGGGAGTCTGCGATACGATCTGGGTGACACTCGAGGCAGACGGTTCGTGTACCGTGGAAGATAACGGCCGCGGTATACCGGTCGGAATGCATAAAAAAGGGGTTTCGGCAGCGCGTATCGTATTTACGACGCTTCATGCGGGCGGCAAATTTGACAATGCTGCCTACAAGACCAGCGGTGGTCTGCATGGTGTCGGTTCGTCTGTTGTCAATGCGCTTTCCACTTATATGGATGTGGAGATCAGCAGAGACGGTGCTGTTCATCATGACCGTTATGAGCGCGGTGTACCGGTGCTCGCACTTGAAAACGGACTGCTTCCGGTGATCGGAAAGACCAAAAAGACCGGAACAAAGATTAATTTTCTGCCGGATCCGGAAATATTTGAAAAGACACGTTTTAAAGAAGATGAGGTAAAGAGCCGTCTGCATGAGACTGCTTACCTCAATCCGAAGCTTACGATCGTATATGAAGATAAGCGCGGGGAAGAGCCGGAACACATCGTATTTCACGAGGAGAACGGAATCATCGGCTTTGTGAAGGATTTAAACAGAAATCTTGAAACCATCCACGATGTAGTCTATTTCAGTGGCGAAAGCGAGGGCATCGGCATCGAAGTCGCATTTCAGTACACAAATGAGTTCCATGAAAATATTTTAGGATTCTGCAACAATATTTACAATGCCGAGGGTGGAACGCATATTACCGGTTTTAAGACAACGTTTACAACGGTCATCAATTCCTATGCGAGAGAGCTTGGGATCTTAAAAGAAAAAGATGCCAACTTTACTGGAACGGATGTTCGGAATGGAATGACAGCAGTTATTTCCATCAAGCATCCGGATCCGCGTTTTGAAGGACAGACGAAGACGAAGCTTGACAATCAGGATGCGGCACGTATTACCGGAAAGATCACGAGTGACGAGATACAGCTTTATTTTGACAAGAATCTGGATACGTTAAAGGCAGTCATTTCCTGTGCAGAAAAGGCGGCAAAGATTCGTAAGACCGAGGAAAAGGCAAAGACGAATCTATTGACCAAACAGAAGTTTTCGTTTGATTCCAATGGAAAACTTGCCAACTGTGAGTCCAGAGAAGCTGAAAAATGCGAGATTTTTATCGTTGAGGGAGATTCCGCCGGCGGCTCCGCAAAAATGGCGAGAAACCGTATGTTCCAGGCGATCATGCCGATCCGCGGTAAGATCTTAAACGTGGAGAAGGCGAGTATCGATAAGGTGCTTGCGAATGCGGAGATCAAAACCATGATCAATGCCTTTGGCTGTGGATTTTCCGAGGGTTACGGAAATGATTTTGATATTACGAAACTGCGTTACGACAAGATCATCATTATGGCGGATGCCGATGTGGACGGGGCACATATCTCAACGCTGCTCCTTACGCTGTTTTACCGCTTTATGCCGGAACTGATCTTTGAGGGGCATGTCTATATTGCCATGCCGCCGCTCTATAAGGCAATCCCCAGCCGGGGTGAGGAAGAGTATCTGTATGATGATGATGCGCTGGCAAAATACCGAAAGACCCACAAGGGACCATTCACCCTGCAGCGATACAAAGGACTTGGAGAGATGGATGCAGAACAGCTCTGGGAGACGACATTAAATCCGGAAACCAGACTGCTCAAAAAGGTGGAGATCGAGGATGCTATCACTGCGTCAGATGTGACAGCAATGTTAATGGGAACCGATGTGCCGCCGCGCAAGGCATTTATCTATAAATATGCAAAAGATGCGGAAATTGATGCGTAAAAGATTTTAGAATAGAAGGTAGAAAATATGCTGACAGAAGATCGACTGATTCACACGGAATATTCCGAGGTAATGCAAAAATCCTATATTGACTATGCGATGAGTGTTATCGTTTCAAGAGCGCTGCCGGATGTGCGTGACGGTTTGAAACCGGTACAGCGCCGGACACTTTATGATATGTATGAACTTGGTATCCGATATGACAAACCTTATCGTAAATGTGCGCGTATTGTTGGAGATACGATGGGTAAATACCATCCGCACGGCGACAGTTCCATCTATGAAGCGCTGGTTGTCATGGCGCAGGATTTTAAAAAAGGAATGGCACTGATCGACGGACATGGAAACTTCGGCTCGATCGAGGGAGACGGTGCCGCAGCCATGCGTTATACGGAGGCACGTTTAAAGAAACTGACACAGGATGTTTATCTGTCTGACTTAGATAAAGATGTGGTTGATTTTGTGCCTAACTTTGATGAGACGGAAAAAGAGCCGGAGGTGCTTCCGGTCAAGGTGCCGAATATTTTGATCAACGGTGCGGAAGGGATCGCAGTCGGAATGGCGACGAATATTCCGCCGCATAATTTCGGGGAAGTAATAGACGGTGTGATCGCGTACATGAAAAACCCGGACATCAACACGGAACAGATGATGGAATATATCAAAGGACCGGATTTTCCGACGGGCGGTATCGTTACCAACAAAGACGAACTGCTTTCCATCTATTCTACCGGCATGGGAAAGATCAAGATCCGTGGGAAGGTAGAAGTGGAAAAAGGAAAGGGCGGCAGAGAGCGTCTGGTGATCACGGAGATTCCATACACGATGATCGGTCTCAATATCGGGAAATTTTTAAATGATGTTTATGGTCTGGTAGAATCCAAAAAGACCACGGACATTGTAGATATTTCAAACCAGTCTTCCAAGGAAGGCATTCGTATTGTCATTGAGGTTAAGCGGGGTACAGATATTGAAAATCTAAAGAATATGCTCTACAAAAAGACGAAGCTTGAGGATACGTTTGGTGTCAATATGCTTGCAGTCGCGGATGGAAGACCGGAGACGCTCGGTATTGTGCCGCTGATCCGGCACCATGTGAATTTTCAGTATGAGCTTGCAACCCGAAAATATAAGACACTGCTTGCAAAAGAACTGGACAAAAAGGAGATTCAGGAAGGTTTGATTCAGGCGTGTGATGTCATCGACCTTATTATTGAGATCCTGCGCGGCAGTAAAAATGTGAAGGATGCAAAAGCTTGTCTGATGACAGGGGATATTACCAATGTCCGCTTAAAATCCAAAGAATCCGAGGAAAAGGCAATGCAGCTCCGGTTTACCGAGCGGCAGGCATCGGCAATTCTTGAAATGCGTCTCTATAAGCTGATCGGTCTGGAGATTGAAGCATTGATGAAGGAGCATGACGAGACATTAAAGCACATTGCGGAGTATGAGGATATCTTAAGCAATCGAGCAACGATGGCGAAGGTCATTATAAAAGAGCTGGAACGTTATAAGAAAGACTATGCCATGCCGCGGAGAACCGCAATCGAGAATGCAGCAGAGGCAGTCTTTGAGGAAAAGAAGATCGAGGAGATGGATGTCGTATTCCTGATGGATCGTTTCGGATACGCCAAGACGATCGATGTAGCGGCATATGAGCGGAATAAAGAGGCGGCGGATATGGAAAACCGCTATATTCTCCGCTGTAAAAATACAGACAAGATCTGCATTTTTACAGATAAAGGGCAGATGCACCTGTTGAAAGTCTTAGATCTCCCATATGGAAAATTCCGTGATAAGGGAACACCGATCGATAATCTGAGTAATTATAACAGCAGTGAGGAAAATCTGGTGTATATCGCACCGATGGAAGAGATAAAGCAGAAAAAACTTTTGTTTGGAACGAAAACGGCGATGTTAAAGCAGGTAAGCGGTGCAGAGTTTGACGTAGCAAAACGAACAACGGCGGCGACTAAGTTAAATGAGGAAGATGCGGTTATTTTTATACATCCATTCGAAGAAAACGATCATATTGTGATGCAGTCCGGGAAGGATATGTTCCTTCGTATTGAGGCAGATACGATACCGGAAAAGAAGAAAGGCGCGGTAGGCGTCCGTGGAATGCGGCTGGCGGCAGGTGACGTGTTGGAGGCAATCTATCTGCTGCGGGAAGATGATGAGAATATCAGCGTTTCCGTCAAGGATAAGGAAGTGGTTTTAAACCGTCTGCATGTGGCAAAAAGAGATACCAAGGGAGTGAAGCGATGATAAAAATAGTATTGTTTGACCTGGATGGAACGCTGGTGGATTCCGGGCCGGGGATTACAAGGTGTTCACAGTATGCACTGGATTATTTTGGGATACATGAGCCGGAGGCGGAGAAGCTTTCGTTTTTTGTGGGACCGCCGCTTGTGAATACCTTTATGGGACATTATGGTTTTACAGAAGAACAAGCAAAACAGGCAGTAGATAAATACAGGGAGCGTTATCATAAGATTGGTATCTTCGAGTGTGAACTGTATCCGGAGGTGCCGGAGGTACTGGCTTCGTTAAAGGAAAAGGGATATACGGTAGCACTGGCTTCTTCTAAACCGGAAACCTCCTGTAAAAAGATCTTAGAGCATTTTTCTATCCTTTCGTATTTTGATGAAGTGACGGGGGCTGAGATGAACGGGCCGCGTAATGAGAAGGTGGATGTGCTCATCGAGGCACTGCGCCGCATGGAAAGAAAGCCGGAAGAATGCGTGCTGATCGGAGATACGAGATTTGACGCGATCGGAGCAGCAAAGATAAATATGGCGTGCCTCGGCGTGTCTTATGGCTATGGAACAAAAGAAGAACTTATGGCAGAGGGCGCGGTCTCGGTAGTTTCTTCCATGAAAGAGGTGGAACGTTATCTTGCGGAATACTAAATGGAAACAGATATGGGATGTTCTGTATCCGGTCGTGTTGTATCTGATCGTTTCGGACTGCATTTATATGCTGCTTGTGCCGGCGATCGGTACAAATACGGTTAGTCCGATGATGCTTCAGATCCTGACAGCACTTTTATCTTCGCCGCCGGTTTTGTATCTGTATGCAAGTGATAGAAAGGGGCGGCAGATTCCCCAAAATAAGAAAGACGTAAGGAAAAATCTGCTTCGGCTGCTGCTTGTTAGTATTGCTTCAGTATGTCTTGCAGTTTCGCTGAATAATCTGATTGGGATGACGGGGCTGCAGGAAAGATCCGTGACGTATCAGAAGGTGAATGCGTCATTTTTTAGCAGTACGCTTTTAGTGGAGCTTTTTGGAACATCTCTTGTGACGCCAGTGCTGGAAGAGATTTTGTATCGCGGCATCATCTATGAGAGATTAAAACGCTATGGAAAGACAGAGATGGCAATTCTGCTGTCCGGACTGATTTTCGGAGCCATGCATTTTAATCTTGTTCAGTTTTTATATGCAGGGCTGATCGGAATGTTCCTTGCAGTGGTCTATGAGACAGAGGGGACGCTTCTTGCACCGATACTGGCGCATGCGGCGGCAAATGCAGTGTCCGTTCTGCGGGTAGAGACAGGATTTTTGAGTAGTTTTTCAAAAGAAAATCAGTTTTTTTTTCCAATATCCTTGTTTTTATTTGTAATATCTATTATAATAACAAGGAACCTTACAAAAGGACGACTATTTGAGAAACAATTTAGACACAATTAAATAAACTATAAGCAAAGGGGCTTATCGCACAGACGAAATCATTTCCTGAAATGGAAGGAAATGGTAGAAGATGTGTGTTTAAGCTTCTTTTTTGTAAAAAATAGCTTGAATAGTCAGAAAAAACATTCAAAACAATAAAATAAACATATTATCAGACAATATGAAAAAAGTGGCAGTTTACAAGCAAAAATGAACGTTGTATAGTATGTTTTAACAAGCGGAAAACGGGATTTTCCGTAGTACAAAGAAAGGAAGATAAGATGGAAGCACAGGTAAATGAAAGCAGCAGAATCGCACAGGGGATGTATGATCCGCGGTTCGAGCATGACAACTGCGGTATCGGTGCTGTCGTGAATATCAAAGGCGCAAAAAGCCATGCGACAGTAGAAAATGCACTGAAGATCGTAGAGAACTTGAAGCACAGAGCAGGAAAAGATGCAGAAGGAAAGACCGGTGATGGTGTTGGTATCTTATTACAGATATCACACAAGTTCTTCAGCAAGGCAGTAAAGTCTTTGGGTATTGAGCTGGGTGAAGAGAGAGATTATGGTATCGGCATGTTCTTCTTCCCGCAGGACGAGCTTGCACGCAATCAGGCAAAGAAGATGTTTGAAGTCATCGTTGACAAAGAAGGCATGGAATTCCTCGGCTGGAGAGAAGTACCGACAGATCCGACCAAACTTGGGAAAAAAGCTGTCGATTGTATGCCTTGCATTATGCAGGCATTTGTAAAGCGTCCGAAGGGTGTTGCAAAGGGATTGGATTTTGACCGCAAGCTTTATGTTGCGCGCCGTGTATTCGAACAGAGCAACGATAATACCTATGTGGTTTCCTTATCCAGCCGCACGATTGTGTATAAGGGTATGTTTTTAGTAGATCAGCTGCGTCTGTTTTTTGCGGATCTGCAGGATGCGAATTATGAATCAGCAATCGCTATGGTACACTCCCGTTTTTCCACGAACACGAATCCAAGTTGGGAGAGAGCACATCCAAACCGCTTTATCGTGCATAATGGAGAGATCAATACGATCCGTGGAAATGCAGACAAGATGTTAGCAAGAGAAGAAACGATGGAGTCGGTGCATTTGGAAGGTGAACTGCAAAAGGTACTTCCGGTTGTCAATACCGAAGGATCTGACTCGGCAATGTTAGACAACACACTGGAATTTTTAGTAATGAGCGGTATGGATCTTCCGCTTGCGGTCATGATTATGATTCCGGAACCGTGGTCAAACAATACGCTGATGGCACAGAAAAAGAAAGATTTCTATCAGTATTATGCAACTATGATGGAGCCGTGGGACGGACCGGCATCGATTTTGTTTTGCGACGGAGATAAGATGGGAGCTGTTCTTGACCGTAACGGACTTCGTCCTTCCCGTTATTACATTACGGATGACAATCAGTTGATTCTTTCCTCTGAAGTCGGTGTACTGGATATTGATCCGACAAAGATCGTGGCAAAGGAAAGATTAAGACCAGGCAAGATGCTTCTTGTTGACACCGTACAGGGACGTGTGATCGATGACGAGGAACTGAAAGATTACTATGCGAGCCGCCAGCCATACGGTGAATGGCTTGACCGCAATCTGATTCAGTTAAAGGATTTAAAGATTCCGAATGAACGTGTGCCGGAATATAAAAAAGAAGACCGTCAGAAAATGCAGAAAGCGTTTGGTTATACGTATGAATCCCTGCGAGATGTCATTCTTCCGATGGCAAAGAACGGAGGAGAGGGTACGGCAGCAATGGGTATTGATACATCCCTTGCGGTATTGTCCAATGACCGTCAGCCGCTGTTTAACTACTTCAAACAGCTGTTCGCCCAGGTGACCAACCCGCCGATTGATTCCATTCGTGAGAAGATCGTGACCTCCACGACTGTTTATATCGGTGAGGATGGAAACCTGCTCGAAGAAAAGCCGATCAACTGCCAGGTATTAAAGGTCAATAACCCGATTCTGACCAATACTGATCTGATGAAGATCAAATCAATGAAAGTAGAAGGATTTAAAGTTGTAGTTCTTCCTATTATATATTACAAGAACACGAGCCTTGAAAAAGCGATCGATCATCTGTTCGTAGAAGCAGACCGTGCGTATCGTGACGGAGCGAATATTTTAATCCTGTCTGACAGAGGCGTGGACGAGAATCATGTGCCGATTCCTTCCCTGCTTGCTGTATCTGCGTTGCAGCAGCATCTCGTAAGCACAAAGAAGAGAACCGCAGTTGCGATGATCTTAGAGTCCGGGGAACCGAGAGAGGTACATCATTTTGCAACGTTGTTAGGCTATGGAGCTTGTGCGATCAACCCATATCTGGCTCAGGACACCGTAAAAGAGTTGGTAGATGAGCATATGCTGGACAAGGATTATTATGCGGCAATCGATGATTACAACAATGCAGTTATGACCGGTATTGTAAAGATCGCATCCAAGATGGGTATTTCTACGATCCAATCCTATCAGGGATCGAAGATCTTTGAGGCGATCGGTATTGACAAGGATGTGATTGATAAATATTTCACAAACACAGTGAGCCGTATTGGTGGAATCACGCTGGAGGATATTCAGAACAACGTAAATGCACTGCATTCGGAAGCATATGATCCGCTCGGACTGGAAACCGATCTTACGTTAGACAGTGTGGGACGTCATAAGATGAGAAGCGGAAGTGCCAAGCATATTTACAATCCGCAGACGATCCATTTGCTGCAGCAGTCTACAAAGCGCGGGGATTATAAGATGTTTAAGCAGTATACCGAACTGGTGGACAGCGAAGAACGGCATATGAATGTCCGTGGGTTGATGGATTTTAACTATCCGAAGAAAGGTGTTCCGTTGGAAGAAGTAGAAAGTGTGGATTCAATCGTGACCAGATTCAAGACAGGCGCAATGTCCTATGGTTCTATTTCAAAAGAGGCGCATGAGACACTGGCGATCGCGATGAATCGTCTCCATGGTAAATCTAATACCGGAGAAGGTGGGGAAGATCCGGATCGTATCGCAAGCAAAAACAGCAGACTGGACCGCTGTTCTGCGATCAAGCAGGTGGCTTCCGGACGTTTTGGCGTGACCAGCCGTTATCTGGTAAGCGCAGAAGAAATCCAGATTAAGATGGCTCAGGGAGCAAAACCTGGAGAAGGCGGACATCTTCCGGGCAAAAAAGTATATCCGTGGATCGCAAAGACCAGACTGTCTACACCGGGCGTATCGCTGATCTCCCCACCACCGCATCATGATATTTACTCGATCGAAGATTTAGAGCAGTTGATCTACGATCTGAAAAATTCAAACCGTGATGCGCGGATTTCCGTAAAACTGGTATCTGAGGCAGGTGTCGGTACGGTAGCGGCAGGTGTTGCAAAGGCAGGAGCACAGGTTGTACTGATTTCCGGTTATGATGGCGGTACCGGTGCGGCTCCGCAGAGTTCCATTCACAATGCGGGACTTCCGTGGGAGCTTGGACTTTCTGAGACACATCAGACACTGATCATGAACGGATTGCGCAATAAGGTGCGTATCGAAACTGACGGTAAGCTGATGAGCGGACGTGACGTTGCGATCGCAGCACTGCTTGGCGCGGAGGAATTTGGTTTTGCGACAGCACCGCTTGTAACAATGGGCTGTGTAATGATGCGTGTCTGCAATCTGGATACATGTCCGGCAGGTATCGCGACACAGAATCCGGAACTGCGGAAACGTTTTGCAGGAAAGCCGGAATACGTTGAAAACTTTATGCGTTTTATCGCGGAAGAACTGCGTGAATATATGGCAAAACTGGGATTCCGTACTGTAGATGAGATGGTCGGAAGAAGTGATCTGTTAAAGGTTCGTGAGGATCTGACCGGACATGAGAAAGAGATTGATCTGTCCAAGATCTTAAATAACCCGTTTGCGGACGCAAAGAAGAAGGTGACGTTTGATCCGAAACAGGTCTATGATTTTGAACTTGAAAAGACTAAGGATGAAAAGGTGCTTTTAAAACAGCTTGCGGGCGCACTGGAAAGAGGAGAAAAACGCAGCATTGACGTGGAAGTGACCAACACAGACCGTTCGTTCGGTACGATCTTCGGCTCTGAGATCACAAAACGTTATGATGACAAGCTGGCAGAGGATACTTTCATTATTAAATGTACTGGTGCGGGCGGTCAGAGCTTTGGAGCTTTTATCCCGAAGGGGCTGACACTGGAACTGGTCGGTGACAGCAATGATTACTTTGGAAAAGGCTTATCCGGCGGAAAACTTGTGGTATATCCTCCGGCAGGTGTTAAATTTAAAAAAGATGAAAACATTGTGATCGGAAACGTAGCCCTTTATGGTGCGACCAGTGGTAAGGCATTTATTAATGGTGTTGCAGGGGAACGCTTCTGTGTGCGTAACTCAGGCGCGACTGCAGTCGTAGAAGGTGTCGGTGATCATGGATGTGAATATATGACCGGCGGGCGTGTGGTCGTTCTTGGAAAGACCGGAAAGAACTTTGCGGCAGGTATGAGCGGCGGTATTGCGTATGTGCTGGATGAGGACAATGATCTTTATACCCGCATGAATAAAGAAATGGTATTTTCCGAAGAAGTGACATCCAAATATGATGTTATGGAATTAAAAGATATGATCAAAGAACATGTCGCACTGACAAATTCCGAAAAAGGAAAAGAAATTCTGGATAACTTCAGTGTGTATTTACCGAAATTTAAAAAGATCATTCCGTATGACTATAACCGTATGATGATGGCGATCGTCCAGATGGAAGAAAAAGGTCTTTCTTCCGAACAGGCACAGATTGAAGCATTTTATGCAAATATGAAGAATTAAGGAGGGGACGCAAAGATGGGAAAACCAACAGGATTTATGGATTATGAGAGAGAAACAGCAAAGGCGGTTTCACCAAAAGAGCGTATTAAGAATTTTAATGAGTTCCATATGCCTCTCTCGAAGGAAGAACAGCAAAAACAGGGCGCACGCTGCATGAACTGCGGCGTTCCGTTCTGCCAGTCCGGGGAGATGATTGCAGGGATGGTATCCGGCTGCCCGCTTCACAATCTTGTTCCGGAGTGGAATGATCTGGTATACAGCGGTAACTGGGAACAGGCATATAACCGTTTAAAGAAAACCAACAACTTTCCGGAATTTACGTCAAGGGTATGCCCGGCGCTCTGCGAGGCGGCATGTACCTGCGGACATTGGGGAGACGCTGTTTCGGTTAAGGAAAATGAACATGGGATCATTGAAAATGCTTATGAACAGGGCTATGCGGCAGCAAAACCACCGAAAGTGCGTACAGGAAAGAAGGTTGCAGTGGTAGGCTCCGGGCCTGCAGGACTTGCGGCGGCAGACCAGTTAAATAAGCGCGGCCATCAGGTGACGGTATTTGAACGTGACGACCGTGTGGGCGGACTTTTGATGTACGGTATTCCGAATATGAAGCTGCAAAAAGAAATCATCGACCGGAAGATCAACGTTATGAAAGAAGAAGGCATTGAGTTTGTAACCGGTGCGGACATCGGAAAAAACGTAAAACCGGCAAAACTTTTAAAAGAGTATGACCGTGTGATCTTAGCCTGCGGTGCAAAGAATCCGAGAGACATCAATGCGCCGGGCAGAGATGCGAAGGGCATTTACTTTGCAGTGGATTTTCTGTCGGCAACGACAAAAAGCCTTTTGGATTCTGGCCTGAAAGATAATAAATACGTTTCAGCAAAAGGCAAAAAGGTTGTGATCATTGGCGGCGGTGACACCGGAAACGATTGTGTCGGAACCTGTATCCGTCATGGCGCGGCTTCGGTGACACAGCTTGAGATGATGCCGAAAGCACCGGATACGCGTGCAGAGAATAATCCGTGGCCGGAATGGCCGAAGGTCTGCAAGACAGACTATGGTCAGGAAGAGGCGATTGCGGTATTTGGACAAGATCCGCGTGTCTATACAACAACGGTGAAAGAGTTCTTAAAGGATAAAAACGGAAATCTCTCTGGACTTAAAGTTGTAAAGCTTGAAAGCAAAAAAGATGAAAAGACCGGAAGAATGCAGATGGTGGAAGTACCTGGCTCCGAGAGCAAGATGGAAGCGGATCTGGTACTGATCGCAGCAGGATTTCTCGGTACACAGAAATATGTGGCGGATGCCTTTGGCGTGGAATTGAATCAGCGCACGAATGTGGCGACCGCAGAAGGAAAATATGCAACGAATGTACCGAATGTATACACGGCTGGCGATATGCACAGAGGGCAGTCTCTGGTCGTATGGGCAATCCGTGAGGGCAGAGAGGCAGCAAGAGAAGTAGATGAAAGCCTGATGGGGTACTCTTATCTGTCGGTGCAGTAAAATTAAATGAAAACCGGGTATGTTTTATATAGCCTGGAAGATATGGAAAAGTCCGTTATCATGAGAGATTTTGTGATAGCGGGCTTTTTATTGCGTTAGTTAGATAAGTCAAAGATTATTGAAAAAATGTGAAGTATAAAAATTTAAATTGTTCTGCTGAAATTACTGTGTTACAATAAATCCGGAAAATACAGTGGTAAAACAGCGTTCTTTTGGTTCAGATGCGCAAAAAGTATCGGAACTGTCATTGATCGTAGGGCAGAACTTGCAGGATCAGGGCGTATATGGCTGCTATAAACATTTTCCGGGGCATGGAGCTGCGGCAGGTGACACGCATAAAGGATTTTCCTATACGGATAAAACACTGGATGAACTAAAACAGGGTGTACTTGAAGCAGTGCGAAACGGAAGCATTTCCGAAGAAAGGATCGATGCCTCGGTGGTGCGTATTGTTGAGAAAAAACTAGAGATGGAACAAACAGGAGAAGAAAGATGAAAGCAGTATTTTTTGACATAGACGGAACGATCTGGGATGAACATATGTGGATTCCGGAGAGTACAAAAAAAGCAATAAAGGTGCTGCGGGAGAATGGGCATCTGACATTTATCTGCAGTGGAAGGACACGTGCCTTTATTCAGGCAAAGGCGCTTCTGGATCTGGGATTTGATGGTATTATCGCAGGATGCGGGACATATATTGAAGAGCAGGGAAAAGAACTTTTTTATAAGAAGATAGAAGAAAAGGAAGTAAAACGGGTACTTTCCATTTTTCGTTCCTGTCATATGCCGGTAGTCATGGAAGGAAAAACGAACCTGTATCTGGATGAAGCGGAATTTGCGGGAGATGATTATCCGAACCGGATTCGCAAAGAGATTGGAAAACGGCTGCTTCCAATCACCGGAAATGAAGGAAAATGGGAAGTATCGAAATTTTCCTGTGTATTGCCGGATGATACATACCAGAAGGCGGTTGCGGAACTGAAAGAGGATTATGAGATACTGATTCATGCCGCCCCGGTTGCAGAGTTCGTGCCGAAAGGATACAGTAAGGCTTCCGGCATTCAAAAAGCGTGTGAGCTTTTTTCTATTGCACCGGAGGATACCTATGCATTCGGAGACAGTGTGAATGATCTGGATATGCTTCGTTATGTTGCGCATGGCATAGCGATGGGGAATGGAACAAAGGAAGCAAAAGAGGCAGCAGAGTATGTGACGGCAGATTTAAAGGAAGATGGCATCTATCAGGGGCTGCTGCATTATGGGCTGATCCGGTAAAAATATAAAATAATTATAAAAATGAAAAAAGTGAGAAAACAAGAGAAAAACACAAGAAAACAAAAGAAAACAGAAGAAAAATACTAAAAAATGAAAAAAACATCTAGTTGCACATTGGAAGTGAAAATCATAATATATGAATTATCAGTTAGCACTCAAACGAAACGAGTGCTAATAACACCAAAACGATAGAAAACAGACTGGAAATTAAGGAGGAATAAAAATGAAATTAGTACCATTAGGAGACAGAGTTGTATTAAAACAGCTTGAAGCAGAGGAAACAACAAAATCAGGAATTATTCTTACCAGTGCAGCACAGGAAAAACCGCAGGAAGCGGAAGTAGTTGCAGTAGGTCCCGGCGGAGTGGTAGATGGAAAAGAAGTTACCATGCAGGTCAAAGAAGGACAGAAAGTCATCTATTCAAAATATGCAGGAACAGAAGTAAAACTGGATGGAAATGAATATATCATCGTAAGACAGAGTGACATTCTCGCAGTTGTTGAATAAGGAAAATAAAAAAACAAGATAAAAATAATTGGAGGCAGATATCATGGCAAAAGAAATTAAATATGGCACAGAAGCAAGATCAGCTTTAGGTGCAGGTGTAGATAAACTGGCAAATACCGTAAGAGTAACATTAGGACCGAAAGGAAGAAACGTAGTTCTTGATAAATCCTACGGTGCTCCGCTCATCACAAATGATGGTGTTACCATTGCAAAAGAGATCGAGTTAGAAGATGCATTCGAAAATATGGGTGCACAGCTTGTAAAAGAAGTTGCAACAAAGACAAATGATGTTGCAGGTGATGGTACTACAACAGCAACTGTTCTGACACAGGCAATGGTTCAGGAAGGCATGAAGAACCTGGAAGCAGGCGCAAATCCGATCGTTTTAAGACGTGGTATGAAGAAAGCTACCGATGAAGCTGTAAAAGCTATCAAGGCTATGTCCGCAAAGGTAAACGGTAAAGACCAGATCGCAAAAGTTGCATCTATTTCTGCCGGAGATGAGACCGTAGGAAATATGGTGGCAGATGCGATGGAAAAGGTTTCTAACGATGGTGTTATCACGATCGAGGAAAGCAAGACCATGCAGACAGAGCTTGACCTGGTAGAAGGTATGCAGTTTGACCGTGGTTATATTTCTGCATATATGTGCACAGATATGGATAAGATGGAAGCAGTTTTAGATGATCCGTACATCTTGATCACAGATAAGAAGATCTCCAATATTCAGGAAATCCTTCCGTTACTGGAGCAGGTGGTACAGTCCGGTGCGAAACTTCTTATCATCGCAGAAGACGTAGAAGGCGAAGCACTCACCACACTTATCGTAAACAAACTGCGCGGAACATTCAACGTAGTAGCTGTGAAAGCTCCGGGCTACGGTGACAGAAGAAAAGCAATGCTTGAAGACATTGCAATCCTTACCGGTGGTCAGGTAATTTCTGATGAACTTGGTCTTGACTTAAAAGAAACGACACTCGATCAGCTTGGACGTGCGAAATCTGTTAAGGTTCAGAAAGAAAATACAGTTATTGTTGACGGTGAAGGCGACAAAGAAGCAATTCAGGGCAGAATCGGTCAGATCCGTGCACAGATCGAAGAGACAACATCTGAATTTGACAAAGAAAAATTACAGGAAAGACTTGCAAAACTGGCAGGCGGCGTAGCTGTGATCCGTGTAGGTGCAGCAACTGAAACTGAAATGAAAGAAGCAAAGCTTCGTATGGAAGATGCATTGAATGCAACCAGAGCAGCCGTAGAAGAAGGCATCATCGCAGGCGGCGGTTCTGCATATATCCATGCAACGAAGGCAGTTTCTGCACTTGCTGATACACTTGAAGGTGATGAAAAGACCGGTGCAAAGGTTATCTTAAAGGCACTTGAAGCTCCGCTTTACTACATTGTGGCAAACGCTGGTCTGGAAGGTGCAGTCATCATCAATAAAGTAAAAGAATCCAAAGAAGGATTTGGATTTAACGCAGCAACAGAAGAGTATGTGGACATGGTAGAAGCAGGTATCCTTGATCCGGTTAAGGTTACAAGAAGTGCATTGCAGAATGCAACTTCCGTAGCATCTACACTGCTTACCACAGAATCTGCAGTTGCAAATATCAAAGAAGATGCTCCGGCAATGCCGGCAGGCGGAAACCCTGGAATGGGTATGATGTAATCCGAAAATTCCATGATATACAGAGGTATCTGCAATGTGCGGATACCTCTTTTTTAGTTTGCGCGCCATGGGCGCGCTCTAACGGGTGAAAGTCCCGAACATGCC
>CAYMCM010000011.1:0-45754 GCA_964388945.1 uncultured Roseburia sp. | reverse complement strand
AAGAGATTAAAAATTTAGTAATATTATATAAGAAAGAATGTATGTCTACTGGCCTTGCCTGGTTACAGCCAGAGGAGAGAGAAGGACAGTGGGATGGGGGAGCCCAGGGATAGGACTCCTGATTTACGAATTTCAGGACGAAAGGACAGGTGGCTAAGTTGGATATAGCGTCTATTGTAGGTTGTTTAATGGGTGTCGTAATGTTTGTATATGGAGTGGCTTCCGGTGACGAAGGATTTGCGGCTATGGGAAACATGTATGATTTCTCATCCGTGTTGATCACAATCGGTGGTTCCCTTGCAGGTACACTTGCATCACATAAGATGTCAGATTTTATTGCTGGTCTGAAGGGCTTTGCCTTGATCTTTAAGGACGAAAAAGCAGACGTAAGCGAAGTGATTAAGAATATAATTGATTTATCGAATATAGCAAGAAAGGAAGGACTTCTTGCACTGGAAGAAGCGGCCAATGGGATTGAAGATGAATTCCTGAAAAAAGGCGTTATGCTGGTTGTTGATGGTACAGATCCGGAACTGGTTCGTGGAATCCTTGAAACGGATTTAGACTGCATTGAAGCAAGACATAAAACAGTAATCGGTTTCTGGCAGAAATGGGGCGAACTCGGACCTGCCTGGGGTATGATCGGTACCCTGATCGGTCTTATCAATATGTTAAAGACGTTAAGTGATGTTTCAACAGTTGGACCGAATATGTCAGTTGCGTTGGTTACGACATTATATGGTTCTTTGATTGCAAACTGGCTCTGTGCACCGACAGCAGCCAAACTTTCTGTTGATAATGATACAGAAATCATGTTAAAAGAGGTTACAGTCGAGGGGCTTCTCTCCATTCAGGCAGGAGAGAATCCGCGTGTAATAGAAGAGAAATTAAAATCCTTCCTGTCTCCGAAGATGCGTGAGGGTATGTCAAACGAGCAGGCCGGAGGTGAAGCATAGTGGCTAGAAAAAAGAAAGAGGAACCGCAGGGCGGTGGAGCCAGTTGGATGAATACCTTTGCGGATCTGATGAATCTGCTTTTGTGTTTCTTTGTACTTTTGTTTGCAATGTCTTCCGTAGATACGGATAAATATGAACAGATGGTAGCATCTTTCCACAGCAGTTTCAGTATTTTTTCCAGCAGCGGCAGTTCGGTCATCAGTGATGGACAGGCAATTTCAGCAGGAGTCACACAGTTGTCACAGCTTAGTACCTATTTTAGTGATGGAACGGTTGATGGAGAGACACAAGAGGATGATACTGAAACGGAAACGGAAGCAAATCCAGAGCAGAATGCGATAGAGCTGTATGAACAGCAGGAATTGGCTGAATCAGAAGAAATGGCAGAGCAGATTGAGGAGATGGCTTCACAATACGGCATTCAGGATCAGGTTGAGGTGGATTTCAACGGACAGTATGTGGCGCTTACCTTAAATGGTGCATTGCTTTTTGATTCCGGAAAAGCGGAGATTCGTCAGGATGCGTATCCACTGGTTGACAAGATCGGATCGATCTTACAGAATTATGACCAGAATATTATAGAAATTGAAGGACATACAGATAATGTTCCGATCCACAGTCAAAAATATGCAAATAATAACGTATTGTCCATGTTCCGCGCGTTGACAGTTGCGGATCATGTCAGAGATATTACAACTTTAAATCCGGCTTACATAAAATCTTCCGGGCGCGGCGAATTTGTTCCGATCGCGGATAACAGTACGGAAGAGGGCAGGGCGAGAAACCGACGCGTGGAAATAAAAATTTATAATTCATATAATTCGGGCAATCAGTAGCAGAAAGGAAGAAGGAAATGAAAAAGAATCTTATTTCAGTTTTAATTCTGGCATTACTTGTCGTAAATCTTGTTTTGACGGCAGTTCTTACGATTACAATCCTGCCGGAAACAAAAAAATCCAATGAGTTGATTAATCAGGTGTGCAGTGCGATTAATCTTGAGTTGAAGAGTGGCGAGGGAACGGATGTGTCGACAGTGCCGATTGATGACATTGTAACATATGATATTCCGGACAGTATGACTATCAACCTGAAACGCGGCGATGATGGCAAAGATCACTATGCGGTACTTACCATTTCACTTTCTTTGAATCAGGGAGATCCTGATTATGAGACATATCAGCCGACACTGGATACAAAGCAGAGTTTGATCAAAAACGAGATCAACACGATTGTAGGAGGATATACCTATGATCAGATCCGCGATGATCAGCAGCAGGTACAGGATGCTATTTTAAAGGATTTACAGAGATTATTTGATTCAGATTTTATTGTAAGTGTTGGCTTCTCCAGCGCTACGTATCAATAAAATAAAACTGGGATTAGTTAGGTGGTGAGAGTGCATGGGGGAAGTCTTATCTCAAAATGAGATAGACAATTTGCTGCAGGCATTAAGCAGTGGCGAACTGGATGTTGAGGATATGAAAGAAAGCAGCGAAAAACAGGTGAAGAACTATGATTTCGCAAGGCCGTCCAAATTCTCCAAAGAACATTTAAGAACGCTGGAAATTATTTTTGAACATTATGGAAGACTTTTATCGACCAATCTTCCGGTGTATCTGAGAAAGAATATTCAGGTAGAAGTGATGAATTCGGAAGCAGTTACGTATTCTGAATTTTCCAATGCTCTGTCCAATCCTGTCTTACTTGGAATTGTTAATTTTGCACCGTTATCGGGCAATATCATTATAGAGTTAGCATCCAATTTGGGCTATGCGATGGTAGATCGTATGTTGGGCGGCAATGGAACTCCGCTTGAGAAACCGAGAGATTTTACAGAGATAGAGTTACTGATCATTGAACGGATCATGACAGTGTGTGTGAATCTGCTCAGGGAACCATGGGAAAATGTAGCGGATATACATCCGCGTCTGGAACGGATTGAGACCAATTCTCAGTTCGCACAGATCATATCTCCGGCTGAGATGATCGCTATTTTGACGATCAATATAAAAATCGGTGATGTGGAAGGCATGATGAATATTTGTCTGCCATACCTGACGCTGGAAAGCATCATGGATAAGTTAAATACAAAATACTGGTTCTCGTCCATGCAGGAAAAGGATGAGAAGGAATATCATGAGGCAATCGAGGATCTGATTTCGAGAGCACAGATACCAGTCAAGGCAGTACTCGGAAAGAGTACGATCTCAGTAAATGATTTTGTTAATTTGCAGAGAGGTGACATTATAAAACTTGATACGAAAGTGGATCAGGAATTAAATGTATATGTAGGAAATATTAGAAAGTTTACCGCACTGCCGGGTGCATCGGGAGATGGATACGCAGTAAGGGTTACTTCAATAATCAGAGAGGAGCAGTGAAAGAATGGATGGAGTTTTATCGCAGGAAGAAATAAGCGCATTACTTGCGAAGGATCAGGGATCTGCGGATAAAAGTACAGACAGCGGCACTGAAATCCTGTCAGACAGCGATAAAGATGCAATCGGTGAAGTTGCCAATATAAGTATGGGAACAGCAGCGACGACATTGTCTTCGCTGGTAAACAGGAAAGTTGAAATTTCAACGCCGGTAGTTGATATGGCGGAATGGGAAGATGTGGTTGCAGCTTATGAGCGGCCATGTGTTTTTATCCGGATTGCCTATACCGTGGGACTGGATGGAACAAATCTTCTGGTTTTAAAGGAAAATGATGTGAAAGTCATTACCGATCTTATGATGGGAGGAGATGGAACTAATACAGATGCCGAACTGGGTGAACTGCATTTGAGTGCGATCAGTGAGGCAATGAATCAGATGATGGGATCATCTGCGACATCTCTTTCTTCTATGTTGAGCAAAACGATTGATATTAGTCCGCCAGTTGCGGATCTGATCGATTTACAGGATACCGAGGATGAAGGAGCAATCGAAAAATTTCTGACAGGTGAATTTGTAAAGATTTCTTTCAAAATGGAGATCAGTGATCTGGTAGACAGTGAGATCATGCAGTTATATCCGGTTTCTTTTGCACAGGAAATGTGCGCAAGCATTACACAAAGTATGGGACCGGAAACAAGTACGGAAAGTAATGCGGCACCAGCACCGGAAACAGCACCGGCATCACAGCCGGCACCACAGCCGATGATGGCACAGCCGACAACAGGAATGGGGCAGCAGATGATGAATCAACAGCCAATGATGGCGCAACCGATGATGGCACAGCCGGTAAATGTACAGCAGGCACAGTTCCAGTCGTTTACTAATGAGCTGAATCCGGCATTTCAGAGTGAAAATATTGATCTGATCATGGATGTACCGCTTGAGGTAACAGTGGAACTTGGAAGAACAAGTAAATCTATTCAGGATATTTTGGATTTCGCACCTGGAACTATCATTGAATTGAACAAGATTGCTGGAGAACCGATTGATGTATTGGTGAATGGCAAGTATGTGGCAAAAGGTGAAGTTGTAGTAATTGAAGAAAGTTATGGTATTCGTATTACAGATATTGTAAAATAAAGATAACAATTATTGAAAAAGAATAGGAGATACAGATATGGCAAAGAATATTTTAATTTGTGATGATGCAGCTTTTATGAGAATGATGATCAAGGATATCCTGACAAAGAACGGTTATGAAATTGCCGGAGAAGCAGAAAATGGTCAGAAGGCAGTAGAAAAGTACAATGAAACAAAACCGGATCTGGTACTGATGGATATTACCATGCCGGAAATGGATGGAATTCAGGCATTAAAGAAAATCAAAGAAGGAGATCCGAATGCATGTGTAATCATGTGCTCTGCAATGGGACAGCAGGCAATGGTTATTGAAGCAATCCAGTCCGGAGCCAAGGATTTCATCGTAAAACCGTTCCAGGCAGAACGTGTATTGGAAGCTGTGAAAAAAGTAGTTGGCTAGGATGGGCTTGCTTGAAGTGAGTACAGGAAGTGTGAATAGTTTTTTTCAGTTACTTGGTGTGCTGGTCATTTTTGTTCTGGTACTGTTACTGACATATTTTACGACGAAGTGGATTGCGTCTTATCAAAAAGGACGTTCTTATAATAAGAATTTGCAGGTGATCGAAACACTGAAGCTGACGACCAATAAATATATCCAGATCGTAAAGGCGGGGGATGCCTATATGGTGATCGGGCTCGGAAAAGATGAGATTACATTTTTGACGATGCTTACCAAAGAACAGCTAAGTGAAGAGACATTAGAGGAACTGGAGAACAACTCAGGTACCGTGGAGAGTTTCAGTGAGGTGCTGAAGAAATTTAAGGATCATTTACCGAAGAAGTAGGATTAGAATGAGTAGGTTGAAAAAAATATATTGTGCTGCATCATTTGTGTTTGCGGCATTGGTGATTTGTGCAGCACTGTTGTTTTACCATCCGGTTAGTGCTTATGCGTCTTCCACAGGAACTGTATCTGGTCGGGATGCGGAAGACGTTGGTTCAATGAATGTAACAAGCACACCGGGAGAAGGGGAAAAATCAACAAGCGATAATAATAACGGATTACATATTATTTACAATAATGATGAAGGAACCATGTCGGCAGACATCAAAATATTTTTGGTGCTTACAGTAATAACGCTGGCACCGTCTATTTTGATTATGCTGACGTCCTATACCAGAATTATTATCGTGCTGCATTTCCTGCGTTCTGCACTCGGCACACAGACATCACCCCCCAATCAGGTATTGATCGGTCTGGCGTTGTTTTTGACATTGTTCATTATGCAGCCGGTGTTTTCACAAGTGAATGAGAATGCAATAAAGCCGCTTGATGCAGGCGAGATCACGCAGGAAGAGGCTTTTGAAGCGGGAATGGAGCCGATTCGGGAGTTTATGTTTGGTCAGACACAGCGTAAGGATATTAATATGTTCTGCGAAATTGCGCAGGTATCTTATGATCCGGATGCGGATCTGGACCAGATTAAGGCAGATATTCCCAATTCTGTGTTGATTCCGAGTTTTATCATCAGTGAACTCAGAACAGCGTTCATTATTGGATTTTTGATTTATATTCCGTTTATTGTAATCGATATGGTAGTGGCATCAGTACTTATGTCAATGGGTATGATGATGCTTCCTCCAACAACGATTTCATTGCCGTTTAAGATTTTATTGTTTATTTTGGCGGATGGTTGGAATCTTGTGATCAAGAATCTTGTGCAGACATTTTATTAATGAAGGAGTGAGGCGGCTTTGATTACACAGGGACAGGTTCTCGATATTGCAAGGGATGCGCTTTATACGATTATTACAGTGTCAGCGCCTCTTCTTTTGATATCGTTGATTGTTGGACTGGTTGTCAGTATTTTTCAGACAGTGACTTCCATACAGGAGCAGACGCTTACATTTATACCGAAGATTATTGCAGTCTTTGTTGGAATGATTTTATGTGGTTCCTGGATGTTAAATCAGTTGTCAGATTTCATGACAAAATTGTGGAATGATTTTGGAATATACATAAGCTAGGATAACAGAAAATGATGAACATAAGTTTTTCACTGGAAAGCATAGAGTATTTTGTGCTGATTTTAGTCCGGATTGCCAGCTTTATGGTAGCAGCACCTTTTTTTAATATGTCAAATACACCGCAAAGAGTGAAGATTGGATTTGCAGCGTGTGTTTCGGTGATCGTTTATGAGATTTTACCGAAAACAGCTTTGGCGTATGACGGAATGCTGGGTTATTCTGTTATTGTGGTGAGGGAAGTTACAACGGGACTTTTTATTGGACTTGCGGCTAATATCTGCACCCATATCGTACATTTGGCAGGAAATATGATAGATACGAATATCGGTCTTTCTATGGCGACAGAGTACGATCCGGTAACGATGACACAGTCAGCGGTGTCCGGTAATTTATATAATTATCTGGTATTGCTGCTGCTTGTGGTAACAAACATGCAGCATTATATTTTGCGTGCGATTGTGGACTCTTATCAGGTAATACCGATCAATGGTCAGACTTTTAACTGGAATCATTTAATGACGACCATGATCACTTTGGTGACAGACATTTTTGTGCTGGCTTTTCGAATGGTCTTGCCAGTATTTGCCTGCATTATGATATTAAATGTGATCCTTGGAATCATGGCAAAGGTTGCACCGCAGATGAATATGTTTGCAATCGGTATTCAGTTAAAGATTTTACTGGGTTTTTTGGTCATGTTTCTGACAATCGGCTTGCTGCCGTATATTTCAGATTTTGTTTTCAGTGAGATAAAAAAGATCATGACAATGATGATAGAGGGAATGCATTAAAGGTGGAAAAGGAAAAAAGACTTCTGTTGATCTATGATTTGCAGCGGTTTGCAAAAGACGGACCGGGTGGAGAAAAAACGGAACCGGCAACGGCGAAAAGATTAACAGATGCAAGAAAAGAAGGTAAGGTTGCAAAAAGCCGGGAGATAAGCTCCGCGGTCGATCTGATCGTATTGTTTCTGGTACTGAAAATGTTTATGTCATTTGTTTACAATAATTTTTATGGGGCATTTTCTGTGTTTTATAATAAAATACCGGATGTTGTAGATGACAGTATCGGCGGGATCACCTTACGCACGGTTTCTATATTGCAGCAGGAAACAATCGTTTTTATGTTAAAGATTATGGCACCTTTTTTGCTGATAGGATTGATTGTGAGTCTGGCTTTTGGTATAGTACAGGTAGGGTGGAAGGTTACAGCAAAGCCTTTGCAGCCAAATCTTTCCAAATTTAATCCCATCAGTGGGTTTAAGCGAATCTTTTCCAAAGATGCATTATTTGAACTCGTAAAATCCATCGTAAAGATCGTGCTGATTGCTGTGGTGGCTTACCAGTGCATTAAGGGAAATGAAAATAATCTTTTCGTTTTGTATGATATACCATTGATGCAGGCGATCATTTTATGTGGTGATATTATTTTGGATACAGGGCTGAAGATCAGTCTTGTATATCTGATTGTCGGTCTGGCAGACTGGGTATATCAGAAAGTCAAATTCAAAAATGATATGAAGATGACAAAGCAGGAAGTAAAGGATGAATATAAAAATACCGAAGGTGATCCGCAGATCAAAGGACGTCAGCGTCAGCGAATGCGAGAAGCTTCCCAGCGTCGTATGATGCAGGATGTACCGAAAGCAGATGTGGTTATTACGAACCCGACACATCTCGCAGTTGCATTGAAATATGATGCACAGCAGGCAAAAGCACCGATCGTTCTTGCAAAAGGTGAGGATTATCTGGCGCAGAAGATCAAAGAAAAGGCGAGAGAGTGTCAGATTGAAATTGTTGAAAATAAACCGTTAGCAAGAATGCTCTATGCCAATGTGGATATCGGGGCAGAAATTCCGCCGGAATTGTATCAGGCGGTTGCTGAGGTGCTTGCTATGGTATATAATCTAAAGAATAGATAGAACAAAAAGACAAAGGAGGAGTTGGCATGAAAAAATCAGATGTGGGGGTTGCAATATATTTGTTGGCGGCCATCATATTTTTCATAATTCCAATTCCGAATTATTTATTGGATGTCATGCTGGCGATCAATATTTCGATCGCGCTGGTGATCCTGTTTAATTCACTGTTTGTAAAAGAAGTGCTTGAAATGTCGTTTTTTCCGACATTACTTTTGTTTACAACGATCTTTCGTATTTCCCTGAACGTATCTTCTACGAGACTGATCTTATCGACAGGTGATCCGGGAAATGTGGTTGAGACATTCGGACAGTTCGTTGGCGGCGGTGATCTGATCATCGGTGCCATTGTGTTCGTTATACTGATCCTGATACAGTTTATTGTCATCAATAAAGGTTCGGAACGAGTTGCCGAAGTATCAGCGCGTTTTACTTTGGATGCTATGCCGGGTAAACAGATGGCGATTGACGCGGATTTAAATACAGGTGCTATTACAGAAGAAGAGGCAAGAAAACGCAGAAACAAGATTCAGGAAGAAGCAAGCTTCTTTGGTTCCATGGATGGTGCGACAAAATACGTAAAAGGAGATGCCATATCAGGTCTTATCATTACAGTGATCAATGTTTTGGGAGGAACTGTTATGGGAGTTACCAGACAGGGACTTTCTGCAACAGATGCGTTACAGCAGTATGGCATACTCACCATCGGTGACGGACTCTGTAGTCAGATTCCGTCTCTTTTGATTTCTCTTGCAACCGGTATTCTGGTCACAAAAGCATCCAAAGATGCAGATTTCGGAACTGTTCTGGTGCGTCAGCTTTTCGGTATTCCGAAGGTATTGTATCTGGTTGGAGCCGCACTGATCTTTCTCGGTGTTGTGACACCATTAAAGTGGTATTTGTTTGTCGGACTTGGTCTGGTATTTATTATCAGCGGAAAGCAGATGGATAAGAGTATTCATTTAGAAGAAATCGAAGATGAAGTAAACGAAGATGAGGTGGATGCAGAAGAGATCCGAAAACCGGAGAATGTGGTTTCTCTGCTTCAGGTAGATCCGATCGAACTGGAATTTGGATATGGTATTATTCCGCTTGCTGATGTAAATCAAGGGGGAGATCTGCTCGACCGTGTGGTTATGATCCGGCGTCAGATCGCATTGGAACTGGGTACGGTTGTGCCGATCATCCGTCTGCGTGACAATATCCAGTTGAATCCGAATCAGTATATTATAAAAATAAAAGGTATTCAGGTAACCGAAGGTGAGATTCTGTTTGATCATTATATGGCAATGAATCCGGGATATGTAGAAGAGGAGATCACGGGAATACCGACATTTGAACCTTCTTTCCATCTGCCGGCGATTTGGATTACCGAAGGACAGCGTGAAAAAGCGGAAAGTCTCGGCTATACAGTTGTTGATCCGCCTTCAATTATCGCAACACACTTGACAGAAGTGATCCGTTCACACATCGCGGAACTTCTGACCAGACAGGATGTTCAGAATCTTGTCAATAATTTGAAAGACAATAATCCGGCACTGGTAGAGGAACTTGTACCGAAGCTGCTTGGCTTGGGCGAGATACAGAAAGTTTTACAGAATCTGCTTGCAGAAGGAATATCTATCCGCGATCTGCTTACTGTTTTTGAAACACTGGCAGATCATGCAGCGACCACACGTGATACGGATGTGCTTACAGAGTATGTGCGGCAGAGCTTAAAACGTGCAATTTCAAGTAAGTATTTTCCGGCAAATGAGACTACCAGCGTGATCACACTTGATCCGAAGGTGGAACAGGATATCATGTCATCGGTAAAACAGACGGAACAGGGAGCTTATCTTACGCTTGATCCGGAGCGTACAAAAGCGATCATGGCATCAGTGGAGACAGAAGTGGAGAAACTGGAAAGTCTCGGTAAGAACCCGATCGTTGTTACTTCGCCGATCGTGCGGATGTACTTTAAAAAATTGACAGAAGATTATTTTAAAGATCTGATCGTTGTATCCTATAACGAAGTAGAATCAAACGTAGAATTACAGTCAGTAGGGATGGTGACAGGATAAAATGACCATAAACAAGTATCAGGGCAGAACAGAAGAAGAAGCAATCCGCATCGCAAAAGAGCAGCTTGGAGAGAGCGCAGTTATCATGAATATCAGACCAATCAAGTCGAAAGGGCTGTTTCATTTTCTGAAAGACAGTGCATATGAGGTGACCGCTGCGGTGGAAGAACAGCAGCAGACGGTAAAAACATCTGGTCTTGCGATCCATGATAATATTAATTTTTCGGCAGATGAAGAGATAAAGATTCCGGTTCAGCCGGTTGAGACTGCGGCAAAAAGAGAGACAAACCGGCAGGCAGAGGTTTTAAAACGCGAAAGTCAGAATCGTCTGGAAGAGCGTATTGAAAATATTCAGGATCTTTTAGAAAAGAAACTTGCCCCGGCGGAAACGGAATCGGTGAAGAATCAGTCAAAGCGAGAGGAAAAGACTGCAAAAATGACGAAAGAACAGGCAGAAGGCATGAAGTTCTTAAAGATGATTTATGGTATCATGCTTGAGAATGAGATCAATGAAAAATATGCCAATGTGATTCTGGAAGATATTGAAAAAGTAGTGCGGGGCGGTTCTAGTGTCGATTATATCCTTTCTAGTATTTACCAGAAAATGATATTAAAATTCGGACAGCCAAGCCCGATCGAATTTGGAGAAAAGAAACCGAAAGTAGTGTTTTTTATCGGTCCTACCGGAGTTGGAAAGACGACTACCATTGCAAAGGTGGCTTCAAAATTCAAACTGGATGCGGGGAAGAGAGTGGCACTTCTGTCTGCGGATACTTACCGTATCGCTGCGGCAGAACAGCTTAAAACATATGCCAATATTCTTGATACTCCTTTCTCCATTGTGTACGCACCGGAAGAGTTGAATCAGGCGATTGAACAGGTGGCGGATTATGATCTGGTGTTGGTGGATACTGCCGGATTTTCCCATAAGAATATGGAACAAAAAGAAGATATTAAGAAACTGGTAAACAGTCTGGATAAAAAATATGAAAAAGAAGTATTTCTCGTGGTGAGTGCCACTGCGAAATACAAAGATCTTGTCAATATTGCAGATGTTTATCATGATATTGCGGATTACAAACTCATCTTTACGAAGCTGGACGAAACATCGGCATATGGAAATTTACTGAATATCAGATTGTATTCAGGTGCAGATCTTTCTTATACGACAAATGGGCAGAATGTGCCGGATGATATTGAATTGTTCCATACCCAGAAAATTGTAAAGCAGCTTTTGGGAGGAAAATAGTGCATGCAGGATCAGGCACAGCAGTTACGAAATATCATCAAGCAAAGAAATATAAAAACGACCGTTACGCCGAAAATGACGGCAAAGGCAAGGGTTTTGACCGTTACCAGCGGAAAGGGCGGCGTCGGGAAATCTAATCTGGCAGTTAATCTGGCAATTCAGTTACGAAAATTAGGGAAAAGAGTTATCATTTTTGATGCCGACATCGGACTTGCCAATGTAGAGGTCATGTTTGGAACGATTCCAAAGTATAATCTGGGGGATCTGATCTATCGGGAAAAATCACTTCCAGAGATTGTGATGGAAGGACCGCTGGGAGTCGGGTTTGTGTCGGGGGGCTCAGGGATTGCCGGATTGAATCATCTCACAGCGGAACAGATCGACCATCTGGTAGAGGAGCTTGGAACGTTGGACGAACTGGCGGATGTCATTATCATTGATACCGGAGCAGGAATATCAGACAGTGTCCTGAAATTTGTTGTGAGCAGTCCGGAGGTTCTGCTGGTCACAACGCCAGATCCGAGTTCGATTACCGATTCTTATTCATTGCTTAAGATTTTGTATCAGCAGCCGGAATTTAACCCGGCGCAGACAAGTATTAGGTTTGTGGCAAATAAAGTGGTATCTGCCGAAGATGGGGAGGCGCTTTATGAGAAAATGAAACTTGTGGTTTCAAAATTTCTCGGAGGAGAGCTGCAGTATCTGGGTATGGTGCCGCTAGATCTTGCGTTGGAGCGTGCTGTGCAAAAGCAGCAGGTCGTGTCTTTAGAATCACCGGATTCTAATGCGGCGCGGGCGTTTGAGGTACTTGCGGATAATCTTCTTTATGGGGAACAGAAAACAGCAGTAGTAAGAAAAGGGATTTCCCAGTTTTTTTCTAATTTCCTGAACAGATAGAAACACAAATGAGGTAAGTATATGCAGACAACGGTTATAGAGGTTGGGAATAAGATAGACATCAGAATTGTAAATCAGATCGAAAATGCGGATTCTACTGGTGAACCGCCCCATATTTATAAGAGCCAGCTTCTGGACTTTTTTGAAAATGGGGATATTGAGATAGCAATGCCGAGTGAAAACGGACAGATGCGTCTGCTTCCGCTCGGTTTGCGTTATGAATTTGTGTTTTATACAAAGATTGGTCTGTATCGCGGATATGGAGAGATAAAGGAGCGCTATAAAACGGACAATCGTTTTATGCTGCGTGTTGCGTTCCATACACAGCTAAATAAATATCAGCGCAGGGAATATTACAGGCTTTCCTGTGCGATGGAGGCGGCGTACTATATCATAACAAAAGATATGGCAATGCTTGAGCAGACAGACGAGATTGAAAATAAGCTTCGTGAGAATGAGGAGCTTATTAAAAAGAGGATGACTGCGTATGTCAGGGATCTCAGTGGAGGCGGTATGCGTTTTGTGACAGATATGGAGCTTCCGGAGGATTCCTATATTTTAATCTACATCAGACTTGGTGAGAAAATGCAGGATACCGTCTACCCGATCATTGGTCATGTGATCCGTGGTGAACGGGTAGAGAACGTGACACCTGCGAAGTATGAACAAAGAGTTGAATTTATATTAAAAGACAGCAGGGTAAGAGAAAGTATTATACGTTTCATTTTTAAGGAAGAACGAAAAGCCCGAAGAAACAAAAAAGGATGATTCATCATGAAGAAAAATATTCTTGTCGTTGATGACTCTGCACTCATGAGAAGGGTTATCTGTGATATAATTAATTCAGACAGTAGATTCCAGGCAACTGATGTCTGCAAAGATGGACTGGAAGCATATGAGCGGTTGAAGACAATACGTTATGACGGTGTGGTTCTCGATGTGAATATGCCGCGTATGAATGGCCTGGAACTGTTAGAAAGGCTACAGCAGGAAAAAATCAAAGCGACTGTGATCATGGTGAGCACAGAGACTACAAAGGATGCAGAGATAACATTGCTTGCAATGGAGCGGGGCGCAATTGATTTTGTTACAAAACCGACCAATATCATAGAAGCGAAAGGCGAAGACTTTAAAAAGCGTCTTACAACTGTACTTGCGGCAGTGATTAGTACCCGCATACTTACGAGCAGGAGTACATCATCAGATAATACAGAAAAAGCGGTGGTCAGACAATTGATCAAGCCGAGAACATCTGCAGGTAGAGGTAGTAAGCTGGTTGCGCTTGCATGTTCCACCGGAGGACCCAAAGCACTGCAGAGTGTGATACCTTATCTTCCGAAGAATATGGATGCACCAATGGTTCTAGTACAGCATATGCCGAGAGGATTTACAAAGTCCATGGCAGACCGCTTAAATGAGATCAGTTCGATCAAGGTAAAAGAAGCAGAAGACGGAGACATTCTGCAAAAGGGATGTGTATACATCGCGCCGGGCGGAAAGCATATGGAAATTACAAAGTGCGGTGATGGACGTCATAAAGTTTCTTTGAATGATGATCCGGCAATCGGTGGTTTGAAACCGTGTGCGGATATCATGTACCGGTCTTTGCGTGAAAGCGGATATGATGAGATCACCTGCGTTGTGCTGACAGGAATGGGTGCGGATGGAACAAAAGGCATCCTTTCACTGCGGGAGAAAAAACCGCTTTATGTTATTGCACAGAGTGCTGAGACCTGTGTGGTCTATGGCATGCCAAAGGCGATTGTGGAGACCGGAGTGGTCAATGAGGTTGCTCCGCTGACACAGGTAGCACAGGAAATTATTAAGAATGTGGGGGTACAGTAAAATGGATGTAAGCCAATATCTTGAAATTTTTATTGATGAAACAAGTGAACACATCCAGAGTCTGAGTGACAATATTATGACTTTGGAAAAGGAACCGGACAACAAGGATGTTATCAATGAGATCTTCCGCGCAGCACACTCTTTAAAGGGTATGGCAGGAACTATGGGCTTTAAACGTATGCAGCATCTGACCCATGACATGGAAGATGTATTTCAGGAAGTCCGGAGTGACAGGGTAAAAGTTACCAGTGACATGATCGACCTTCTCTTCCGCTGTCTGGATGCGATCGAGGCATATCTCGATTGTGTCAAAGAGACTTCGGATGAAGGAACGGAAGATAATGAATCACTGATTCAGGGATTAAATGCTTTTCTTGCAAAAGAAGAGGGAAAAGAAGCGGCGGCACCTACGGTACCGGCCGAAGCACCAAAGCAGGAAACACCAAAAGCAGATGATAATGAAAAGAAGAAATATCTGCAAATTGATTTTGCGGATAGTGAAAAAGAAGCAATTAAATCTGCAGAGGAATCCGGAAATAAAGTGTATGGTCTTACGGTATTTATCCAGAAAGAATGCCTGTTAAAAGCGGCACGGGCATTTCTGGTATTTAAGGCAGTGGAAGAGATTGGACAGATTATAGTATACCGTCCGAGTTCACAGGATATTGAAGATGAAAAGTTTGAAAATGATTTTTCCTTCTATCTGACAACAGATGCAGAGCTGGACACAATTCTTACTATGATCCACAATGTGTCTGAGATTGAAGAAGTAGTTGGTGAAGAAGTAAAGACGGAAGCACTTTTGGCTGCAAGTGCAAAGGCAGAAGAAGAGGCTGCAAAGCAGGAAGAAGTAAAGGAAGCACCTGCGGCACCAGCATCACAGAAGGCAGTGCCAGTAAAGAAGGAAACAGCAAAAGCAGCAGCAAAGAACAAGACGGCAGGAAAACCGGTTACAAGCCGTACCGTGCGTGTGGATATTGAAAAACTGGATGCACTTATGAATCAAGTCAGCGAGCTTATCATTGCAAAGAACAGCCTGGTTTCAATCAGCGCTTCGGATGGAGGAAATTTCCAGAACCAGAGTTTCCATGAGCAGATTGAGTATCTGGAACGTATCACGACAAGCCTGCATGAGTCTGTTATGAAAGTGCGAATGGTTCCTATCGAGAGCGTTGTGAGCAAATTTCCTCGTATGATCCGTGACTTGTCCAGAAAACTCAACAAGAAGATGGAACTGATCATGAGCGGTGAAGATACCGAACTGGATCGAACCGTTGTCGATCAGATTGGTGATCCGTTACAGCATTTGCTCCGAAATTCTGCGGATCATGGACTGGAAAGTTCAGAGCTGCGTAAGGAAAGAGGAAAGCCTGAAACAGGAACAATCCGTTTGAACGCGTTTCAGGAAGGCAATAATGTTATCATTGAAGTTGGTGATGATGGTAACGGAATTGATACAGAGCGGGTAAAGACAAAAGCAATTGAACGTGGTCTGGTTACGGAAGAACAGGCAGAGAAGCTTACACAGAAAGAGATTATTGATTTCTTGTTCATGCCGAGTTTTTCCATGGCAAAATCAATCACTGACATCTCCGGACGAGGTGTAGGTCTTGACGTTGTAAAATCCAACATCGAAGCACTTGGCGGAGATGTGGAAGTAAAAACAAAACTTGGTGAGGGAACGACATTTACAGTACGTCTGCCGCTGACACTTGCGATCATTCAGGCGCTGATGGTTGAGATTCGTGATGAAAAATATGCGATTGCACTTGGTTCTATCCAGAATATTGAAGATATTCCGGTTAAGGAGATCAAGTATGTGGAGGCGAAAGAGGTCATCCATCTTCGTGGACTGGTAATCCCACTCATCCGTCTGGACAAGCTTCTTGACAGTGCACCGAGAGAGGAAGAACCGGAAAGCCTTACAGTAGTAATTGTAAAGAAGGGTGAGAAATACGCAGGACTTGTAGTAGATAATCTGATGGGTCAGCAGGAAATCGTCATCAAGTCACTCGGTAAATATATTAACAACAACAAACTTATCAGCGGTGCAACGATCCTCGGAGATGGTGAAGTCGCACTGATCTTGGATGTTAATACATTAATGTAGGCAGGGGGTGTCTTTAAATGGCAGAGGCTATTGAAACAACAACAGAAAGCGTGAAAAAACAATATATCGTAGTCAAGATCGGAAGCGAACAGTATGGTATTGACATCAGCTATGTAGACAATATCGTTCGTATGCAGAAGATTACGAGAGTGCCGAAAGCACAGACTTATTTTAAGGGAATTATCAATCTTCGTGGTGAGATCGTTCCGGTTATGAGTGTGCGCAAACGTATGGGACTGGATGATGATGTATTTACAAATGCATCCCGTATCATCATTTTAAAGATCGAACAGCAGGGTGCATTGGGAATCATCGTGGATGAAGTCAAAGAAGTAGTTACACTTGGCATGGATCAGATTGACAAGGTAGCTTACAACAAGAAGACGGATAAGGATACATTTATCAACGGAATTGGTAAAAATGGCGAGGAACTGATTTCTTTGTTCAATATCAATTCTATTATCGGCGAGGAAATTGAATAGGCGGTATATAATATCTGATATAGCAAGGTCTGTATGGGCCTTGCTATATCCTATATATACATGCGGTCATTCCCGAAAAAAACAGGAGGAAGTATGTCAGAACTTAGTTTAGCAGAAGTAAATAACGTCTATTTTGACGTGCTCAAGGAAATAGGAAATATTGGTGCGGGAAATGCGACTACGGCGATCTCTACCATGTTAAATCTCAGAATCGATATGAATGTTCCGAAGGTAGAACTTCTGACGTTTCAGGAATTGGGCTCTGCAATCTGCCCGGAAGATGAAACGATCATTGGAATATATCTGGAGGTACAGGGAGACATTGACGGCAGCATGATGTTTTTGCTGAAACCGGAATCCGCACATTTCCTGGTAAATAAACTGCTTGGAAGAGAGGCAGATACGAAGCAGGAGTTTGATGAAATGGAACTTTCTGCTATCAAGGAGATAGGAAATATTATAGCAGGATCTTATCTGAATGCACTTTCTTCCATGACCGGACTGACAATAGCACCGACGATTCCGTATCTTGCGATCGATATGGCGGCGGCGATCTTAAGCGTACCGGCAATACAGTTTGGAAAATATGGAGACAATGCACTGATGATAGAAACAGAGTTTGGTGATGATGTTATGATTAACGGATACTTTATTTTATTGCCGGAATTAGAGTCCTACGATAAAATATTATCATCTCTCGGAATTTCTATATAAGGAGAGAACTGGATGAGTGAAGTGATTAAGGTTGGAATGGCAGATTTAAATCTATGCAGAGATCCGGACATTATCACGACGTTGGGACTGGGTTCATGTATAGGAATTGCGCTGTATGATCCGTCGACTAAGATTGGCGGACTGGCACACATCATGTTGCCGGACAGTACGAAAATGAGAAATAATTCAAACATTGCAAAGTTTGCGGATACCGGGATTGAGGAACTTTTAAACCGGATGCTCAAGGCTGGCGCAGTGAGAGGCAGACTGGTGGCTAAGATTGCGGGCGGAGCGAAGATGTTCGAGGTGAGTGGACTTTCGGACATCGGGAATGTAGGGCTGCGGAATGCGGAGGCTTCCCGCGCAAAATTAAAACAGCTTGGAATTCGGCTGGTTGCGGAAGATACGGGACTGAATTATGGTCGAACAGTAGAGCTTCATTGCGATAATGGAGACTATTATATTAAGTCAGTTGGAAAGCCGCTCAAAATCATATAGAGTGGAGGGGTGTGGATGAAAACAAAACAGGTGCCGGCAATCATCATGCTTACGGCAGGTTTTGTTACCTGTATATTATCCATTGTACAGCATATGGAATTTGGCAGATTTTTAAAAATTTTACTTCTGGTATTAATCTGCTTTTATATACTTGGATGCGTGGTGCAGATAGTTTTAGATAAGAACTTTGTGCCGATGCAGGAAGAAGAGGAAGAAGATAACAACGATGGCGCAGAGGAAGGCGAAGATACAGCAGAAGGCATGGAAGCCGCAGAAGACATGGAAAAAATAGAGTCTGATGGGGATGAATAGTAAATTATGAAGGCAGTTGACAAGCAAAAATTGTGGGAAGCATATGCAAAGTCTCCTACTCCGGAAATGCGCGAACAGATTATTCTGGAATACGCACCGCTTGTAAAAGTGGTTGCCGGACGGCTCAGTATGTATCTCGGATATAATGTGGAATATGAGGATCTGGTGAGCTACGGTATTTTCGGTTTGATCGATGCCATTGACAAGTTTGACATACAAAAAGATGTGAAATTTGAAACCTATGCCAGTCTGCGTATTCGTGGGGCTATTTTGGATCAGATCCGAAAAATGGACTGGATACCACGGACGGTGCGCCAGAAACAGAAAAAGATTGATGAGGCGATCCGTAATATTGAGATGCGGACAGGGAAAAATGCCACGGATGAGGAAATCGCGGGAGAACTTGGACTGGAAAAAGAAGAACTGACAGAATGGCAGTCAAAGCTGAAGATCACCAATGTGGTATCACTGAATGAGTTTCTGGAGCAGGGACAGGAACCGGTCATGGATGCGAGAGGAAATTCTCATTTTTCAGAGCCGGAAGATGTTGTAAGCGAAAGTGAACTGAAACAGGTTTTAAAAGAGGCACTGGAAGTGCTGACCGAGAAAGAAAAAAAGGTTATTTTATTATATTATTATGAAGATCTGACGTTGAAGGAAATCAGCAGGGTGCTTGAAGTATCGGAGTCCAGGGTTTCTCAGCTTCATACAAAAGCTCTGATCAAAATGCGTGCGAAAATGGGCAAATATATGGATATTCTTGTAAATGAATAAGTGGGGTAAAAGCTATGGGGAAGAATGCATATTTCGAACTGATTACCAGAGAAGATGGCGTTTATGTGGAGATCATACCACCGCAGGAGGATGGAAAACTTCTTACGGCGGCAGAGATCACTTCCTATTTGGACAGACATGGATTGGATAAATACGATTTAAAAAAGATCGGGGAAGCGGCTGCGCAGGCGGAAGAAAAGAGAATGATCCGTGTGGGAGCACCGGGAAGCATTGGAGCGTTGAATGAAACAATGGAAATCACGGTGTTTCCTGATAAAATGCAGGCAATCGCACGCTTTTATCCGCCAGCTAACGGTGGAGCACTGCTTACGCTGCAGGATATTGTAGCGGAACTTGCAAGAGAAAGAATAAAAGCTGGGATTGATCAAGCGCAGATTCTTTCATTTTTGGGGGAACGCAGATATGCGACAGATTATCTGTTCGCAAAAGGCAGAGCACCGGTAGAGGGACATGATGCCAGTATAAAATATTTTTTCAATACAGATGTTAATCTCCGCCCAAAACGGAATGAAGACGGTTCTGTGAATTACAAGGACTTAAATACGATCTCGCATGTGGAACGTGGCCAGAAGATCGCGCAGCTGATACCGGAAGATCTGGGTAAAAAGGGCATAAATGTCTTTGGGGAGGAGATGCGGCCGCATGCGGTGAAAAGTGCGAAGCTGTCTTATGGAAACAATATTACGATTTCCGAAGACAAAAGGATGCTCTATTCGGATGTGACAGGGCATGCAAGCCTTGTGGGAGGCAAAGTCTTTGTCTCAGATGTCTACGAGGTTCCGGCGGATGTTGATAATTCTACCGGAAATATCGAGTACAGCGGAAGCGTCATGATCCGCGGAAACGTCAAAGGCGGCTTTCGGGTTTCGGCAAAAGGTGATATTGTGGTAGAAGGCATTGTAGAGGATGCGGTATTAATTGCTGGCGGACAGATCATCGTAAAACGTGGAATTCACGGTATGGGAAAAGGCATTTTGCAGGCAGGCGGGAATATTCTGTGTAAATTCATTGAAAACGCAAGAGTGGTTGCCGGCGGATATGTGGATGCGGAGGCAATCCTGCACAGTGAGGTGGATGCTTATAGTGATGTTATTGTGGATGGCAAAAAAGGATTTATCACTGGTGGAATCATCCGTGCGGGAAATCTGGTCGATGCAAAGACGATCGGTTCTGCCATGGAAACGATCACACAGATCGAAGTGGGAGCAGATCCGCTCGAAAAGGAGCGTTATGTGGAGTTACAGAAACAGATCCGCGATTATGATGAGCAGATTGACCGGATCAAGCCGATCGTAGTCACATACAGCAACAAATTAAAGCATGGTGAGAACCTTTCCAAAGAACAGCTCACCTATGTGAAACAGCTTGCAGCACAGTTAAAGCAGTTAAAGGAAACAGCAGAGCCGCTTAAAGCAGAAGCGGCGAGGATAAACGGAATCTTAGCACTTGGCAGTTCTGCGCGTGTGAAAGTTTCCAATACGATCTATTCCGGAGTGACCATCGTGATATCAGATGTGAGAATGGCACTCAAAAGTGAGCATACTTACAGTCAGTTTATCCGACAGGATGGGGAAATAAAGATTATTCCATTATAGAGGTGAAAAATATGTCAATTCGGCCAGTCGATTTGAACGGTATGGTACAGAGGTCTCAGGACGTCGGTACTTTAAAGCAGCAGGAAGACGTGAAACCAATGGTGGATCAGCAGAATATACAGACACATTTTGGTAAACAGGGCGAACATAAATTAAAGCAGGTAGTACATGCGGATGATGCCAATGAGCAGGAGTATCGTTATGATGCAAAGGAAAAGGGCAATTCTCAGTATGAACAGCAAAAAGACAAAAAGCGGGATAAGAAAAAAGAAGACGGAAAGATAAGAACAAAGGGAATGTCCGGCGGGTTCGACATTCGCATATAAAGGAGTATTACAGCAATGACAGGATTAGAAATTACCCTTTTACTGGTTGGGATAATATTTATGGTCGGCAGCTTTCTGATCACAGAAAAGCTTTCCGATTCGGAACTGAATAAGGTTTCAGAACTCAGTGAAGATGAGATGCAAAAGATTTTGGAACGGGAGCTTGCAGGCGCACAGCAAAAAATAGATGCCAAGATCGAACAGTCGATCGAAAGATCTGTGGAACAGTCTGCTGATCGTGTGGATCGTGCGCTGGATAAAGAAACGAATGAAAAGATCATGGCGATTAGTGAGTTTTCAGATACTGTAATGGAAAATATGAATAAAACCAACAATGAGATCATGTTTTTATACAGTATGTTAAACGATAAGCATGCGGCGATGAACGAAAATATGGAAGAACTGCAAAAACTGCTTGCCGAAGTGGATGTAAAGAAGGAGGCACAAAAAGAAGCGCAGGAGAAAGAACTTGCGGACATGCTTAAGAAATTTGAAGAACACATAGGGGAGCGCGAAGCGGAAATCTCCAGAGAAGTGGAAGAAAAGATGGAAGGAAAGACTGCTGAATTTGTGGATGCGATCAATGCATTTTTAGCGGAAAAAGCAGCACAGCAGGCACAGGTTTCACAGATGCCGGAGCCGGAAGAAGAGGAAGAAGCAACCGAGGAGATTCTGCCGGAAGTTCCGGAAGAAGAGGAAAAAGAAGTTGAGATGGGAGAAGATATCGAACAGCAGGAGAGCAATCATAACACTGCGATCTTGAATCTTCACAGACAAGGTGCATCGGATATCGAGATCGCAAAAGAACTCGGACTTGGTGTCGGTGAGGTAAGACTGGTACTGGGGCTGTTCAGAGAGGAAGAAGCATAGTGAAGTTAAAGTATTATTTAAGGGGTCTGGGAATTGGCATCATTGTCACTACACTTGTGTTGATGGTTACTATTTCGGGAGGGAAAGAAAAGCTTTCCGATGATGAGATCATACAGCGTGCAGAAGCACTCGGTATGGTCATGGCGGACACCGAACAGACAGAGACGGAAACAGAGACACAAAGTCAGAATGACGGTGAAGCAGGGACAGGCACTGAATTACAGCCGGAGACAGAAGATGAGGTACAGCCGGAAACGGAACGTGAGCCAGAGACAGAAATAAATCCGGAGGTGAAAACGGGTGTGGATCAGGCGACCGATCAGGCTGCACAGGCGAATACACCAGAAAATAATGCAGGAGATGTCACCGGAGAGGTAAAACAAGAGCAGGTGTCTTCCGGGGAAGTGTCATTTACGGTCAGCTCGGGTGAGTCTTCCGATACCGTAGCATTTAATCTGTACAAGGCTGGACTGGTCGATGACGCGACTGCATTCAACCGTTATATGATAAACAAAGGATATGACAGCAGACTGCGGACAGGAGATTTCAAGATCCGATCCGGAGCTTCCTATGATGAGATCTTGAAGATCCTGGCTCCATAATTTTTGGAATAATGAAAATAGAAAATAAAATGAAAAACTGGAAAGCCCTTGCATGACAAGGGCTTTTGTGCTATACTACAAAAGTTGCAGAGCGCTTATCCGAGAAACGACCGGATGAGTTGCGAAAAAAAGACACATATGTCGATGGCAGGATGGGTGCCGTAAGGTTATCCTGCAAAAGGAAGCATATGGATGAAAAACCAGTTGGAGGTAGAAACATGAGCGTTATTTCAATGAAACAGTTATTAGAAGCAGGTGTTCATTTCGGACATCAGACCAGAAGATGGAACCCGAAAATGGCTCCGTACATCTACACAGAGAGAAACGGTATCTATATTATCGATTTACAGAAATCTGTTGGAAAAGTAGATGAAGCTTATAAGGCAGTATCTGACATCGCAGCAGATGGCGGCACGATCCTTTTTGTTGGAACAAAGAAACAGGCACAGGATGCAATCAAGACAGAAGCAGAACGTTGCAATATGTTCTATGTAAATGAGAGATGGCTTGGCGGTATGCTTACCAACTTCAAGACAATTCAGAGCCGTATCGCAAGACTCAAAACAATTGAAAAAATGGAAGAAGACGGAACATTTGATGTTCTTCCGAAGAAAGAAGTTATTCAGTTAAAGAAAGAACTGGAAAAATTACAGAAGAACCTTGGCGGTATCAAAGAAATGAAGAAGATCCCGGATGCGATCTTTATCGTAGATCCGAAGAAGGAAAGAATCTGCGTACAGGAAGCACATGCACTTGGTATTCCGCTTATCGGTATCGCAGATACAAACTGTGATCCGGAAGAATTAGATTATGTAATTCCAGGTAACGATGATGCAATCAGAGCTGTTAAATTGATCGTTTCCAAAATGGCTGATGCTGTTATCGAAGCAAATCAGGGACTTGAAAATGTAGACCTTGAAGTTGCAGAAGGTGAAGCAGAGGAAGAAGCATAAATTTAATTTATTATTTGGAGGAATCGAAAATGGCTATTACAGCAGCAATGGTAAAAGACCTGCGCGAAATGACCGGTGCAGGAATGATGGATTGTAAGAAGGCACTGAACGAGACAAATGGAAATATGGATGAAGCTGTTGAATTCTTAAGAAAGAATGGACAGGCAAAAGCAGAAAAGAAAGCTTCCAGAGTTGCTGCAGAAGGTGTTGTAAATGTTGCCGTAGATGGTGATACAAAGGCAGCTATCGTAGAAGTAAACTCTGAAACAGATTTCGTTGCAAAGAATGAAAAATTCCAGAATTATGTTGCAGAAGTTGCAAAACAGGTTTTGACAACAGAAACAACAGACGTAGATGCGTTTATGGAAGAAAAATGGCAGGGAGATGCTTCTAAGACTGTCAAAGATGCCTTAGTTGAGCAGGTTGCAGTGATCGGTGAAAACTTAAAGATCAGAAGATTTGAACAGGTAAGCACAGATAACGGATGTGTAGTTCCGTATATCCACGGCGGCGGACGTATCGGTGTATTAGTTGTGGCAGAAACAGCAGTAGTAAACGATACTGTTAAGGAAGCATTAAAGAATCTTGCAATGCAGATCGCAGCTTTAAATCCGAAGTATGTTTCTGACAGCGAAGTAAGTGCTGATTACATTGCACATGAAAAAGAAATTCTGATGGCGCAGATCAATAACGATCCGAAGGAATCCCAGAAACCGGAAAAGGTAAAAGAGGGTATGATTCAGGGTCGTATCAAGAAAGAATTAAAAGAAATCTGTCTGGTAGATCAGGTATATGTAAAGGCAGAAGACGGAAAACAGACCGTAGAAAAATATCTGGAGCAGATTTCCAAAGAAGTTGGTGCTACTGTTACCATCAAGAAGTTTGTTCGTTTTGAGACTGGTGAAGGAATCGAAAAGAAACAGGAAGATTTCGCAGCAGAAGTTGCAGCACAGTTATAATTGAACAATTTGATCAAGAACAAAGAAATCCCGAATCGCATGTTGGCGGTTCGGGATTTTTGATATCTATAGATGCCGTTTTATGTAAGTATCCTTGCGCCTTTCCTTGTATTCACCATAAAAGCGGAGAGAAAATTGGAAAATAATCAGGGGAAATGTAGAAAAGTAGAGACAAATATGGTATTTTAGATAAGAAGGAAGGGGAAGACTATGGAAAAAAATGCAAGGCTTGCGGCAATTTATGTAAAAATATATAATAAGCGGACACTTACGATGGATGATCTGACATTTCTGGCAAAATATGATCCGGAATGTTTTACAAAAACATGCCGGAATTTGATCTATAATCTACCGGAAACGCGGGAATTAATTACGCAGGAACTGATCACACAAGAGCCGGAGGAAATACAGATGTCGGATGAGACAGAAGTAAAGACAGCCGAACGTGCAGAACATACAGAGCAAGTCAGTCAGGAAGAACGTATAAAAAAGATTCTTTCCAACCTGCACAATATCAAGGAAATGCCGGTAAATCAGGTAGATCCGGATCGGGTGAAAAATTTGCTTGGAAGTCTTTACATGGAAATGCTGTTTCCGCATAATGATAAGAATAAATATTTTGAGATGCCGGAAGAATCTGGAAAATCCATATTTAATAAAAAGGTTTGAAAAATTGGTTGAAATGAATATACAATTAATGATACAATAAAAAAAGATGTTATGACCTGGAGGTCACATATGGAAGGAAAAAACCAAAGCAGCCTGAAGGAACAGCAGGAAAGAAGAAGGCGCATAAACCGGATCAAAAAAGGACTGATCTCTTTTATCGGCATATGGATGCTCTTATGTATGTTCCTGTGTGTGGTGCTGTTGTTTAAAGTAAATAATCTTGAAAAACAGATCTCACAGCTTGTTTCCGATGCTACGGTGAGTAAAAGCGTGGCGGAGACAATGAGTGAAAATACATCGGATACATCGGGAGTGTTTTCCTACGATTCAACGGAGTCAGCAGACGGTGATCCAGTTACAGAGCAGGTGATCGCAAATGTATCTAATACAGTGGAATCTGATTCAGAGAATCTGGCGGAAGAAAACGATCCGCTGAAGGTCTATCTTACATTTGATGATGGACCGAGCGATAATACGGCGGCAATTTTGGACACGCTTGCCCAATATAATGTGAAAGCAACATTTTTTGTAGTGGGAAAGACGGATGATCAGTCAAAAGAGATGTATCAGCGCATTGTAAATGAAGGACATACGCTTGGCATGCATTCTTATTCCCACAAATACAGTGTTGTGTATGATTCGCTGGATGCTTTTGAGACGGATTTTGATCAGATACAGTCTTATCTGTATGATATCACAGGACAGGAATGCAGGCTGTACCGTTTTCCGGGCGGCAGCAGCAATCAGGTCAGCAATACGGATATGTCAGAATTTATCCGTTTTCTGAATGAAGAGGATGTGACCTATTTTGACTGGAATGTTTCCAGCGGGGACGCGACTTCACAGGCATATACTGCAGATGAACTGCTTAACAATGTTCTTAACGATGTGCCGAAATATAAGACATCCGTGGTACTGATGCATGATTCGAATACCAAGTCTACGACCGTAGAGGCACTTGGACCGATGATCGAGGCATTGCAGGGAATGGGAGCACAGATTCTTCCGATTGATGAGAATACGACGCTGGTTCAGCATATCAAAGCGGATACCGTTGAATAGGTGTTGCAATATAATATGGAGGTAAGAGAATGAGTTTTTTTAAGGAATTTAAAGATGACTTATCACAGGCAGTGAATGAACTGATGCCGGGTGAAGACGAGCTGGAATATATCGAGCCGGATGACTCCGCCACAGAGACAGGGACTGTGAATGATGATGTGGATGTGGAATCCGAACTCTTGAAATTAGATGGACTTCTGGAAAAAGTAAGCAAAGAAGTGGAAGAAAAGACCATTCCGAAGCCGGAAGAGATTCCGGTACCGGAGGAGGATGTGATCGTGGAGCCGGAAGCGGATACAGAAAAAGAATCGGCTCTTGAACTGGATAACACAGAGGCAGAATCGCTGCCGGATATTGCATTTCCGGAAGAGGAGACAGAAGCACTGCCGGAACCGGAAGAGATAAAAGGGATTATGGAACAGGAAACAAAAGAAGTTTTAGATGTGGAAGTTCCGGACGTGGAAACTTCTGAAACAGAAGTTGTTGAAGAAGAGATCTTGCCGATGGAAGAGATTCTGGCAGAGGAAGAAGTTTTACCGGAGATATCAGTAGAACCGGAAGAAGATATGGAAGAAAAAGAAAATGCCAAGGAGGATGCTATCATGAGCAGCAAACAGGAAGAAAATTTAACAAACACAGAGGTTGAAATCGAAAACACAGTAAACGGAGTAAATTCCGCAGAAGTTACTGATGAAACAGCGGTAATCACAACCGGAATGAAGATCGAGGGTAATATCACATCTACCGGATCTTTGGATATTCAGGGTGAAATCAAAGGTGATGTTACCTGTAATGGAAAACTTTCTGTAACCGGTAAAGTGACCGGAAACAGCAATTCTTCTGAATTTTTTGCGGATTCTGCAAAGATCGAAGGAGAGATTACCAGCGTAGGAACTGTAAAGATCGGTCTTGGCTCTGTTGTGATCGGAAATGTAAAGGCAACCTCCGCGGTGATTGCAGGTGCGATCAAGGGTGATATTGATGTACAGGGACCGGTTGTAGTGGACACTTCCGCAGTTGTTGTCGGAAATATCAAATCCCGTTCTGTACAGATCAATAACGGAGCAGTGATCGAAGGTTTCTGTTCTCAGTGTTATGCAGATATCGATATGGAAAATCTCTTTGGAGAGAAGAAAGGCAAATAATCCATGAAAAGAGTATTTTTAAAACTGAGCGGTGAAGCGCTTGCTGGAGAAAAAAAGACAGGTTTTGATGAAGCTACGGTCACTGAAGTTGCAAAACAGGTGAAACAGATTGTGGATGGCGGAATGGAAGTAGGTATTGTGATCGGAGGAGGAAACTTCTGGAGAGGACGTACCAGTGAGACGATCGACCGCACCAAGGCGGATCAGATCGGGATGCTTGCAACGGTCATGAACTGCATCTATGTATCGGAGATTTTCCGTTCCGTAGGAATGAAAACGCAGATTTTGACACCATTTGAGTGCGGTTCCATGACAAAGCTGTTTTCCAAAGACCGTGCGAATAAATACTTTGAAAAAGGAATGGTCGTATTTTTTGCGGGTGGAACCGGACATCCGTACTTTTCCACTGATACTGGGATCGTACTGCGTGCGATCGAAATGGATGCGGATGGCATTTATCTTGCAAAAGCAGTTGATGGCGTATATGACAGTGATCCGAAACTGAATCCGGCTGCAAAGAAATTTAATGAAGTGACGATCGAGGAAGTGATCGCAAAGAAACTGGCAGTTGTGGATCTTACCGCATCGATCATGTGTATGGAAAATAAAATGCCGATGTATGTTTTCGGTTTAAATGAAGAAAACAGTATCGTAAATGCGATGAGCGGCAATTTCAATGGAACAAAAGTTACAGTTTAAACAATTTGTATTTTATGGAGGAAATAAAATGGACGACAGATTAGCACAATATGACAGCAAAATGCAGAAATCTCTGGATAATCTTCTTTCTGAATTCGGAGGAATCCGCGCAGGACGTGCCAATCCGCATGTGTTAGACAAGATTAAAGTAGATTACTATGGAACACCGACTGCATTACAGCAGGTAGCAAATATTAATGTACCGGAACCGCGCATGATTCAGATCCAGCCGTGGGAAGCTTCTCTGGTAAAGGAGATTGAAAAAGCGATCATGACTTCGGATCTCGGAATCAATCCGACCAACGATGGTAAAGTGGTTCGCCTGGTATTCCCGGAATTGACCGAGGAACGCAGAAAAGAGATTGCAAAAGACATCAAGAAAAAAGGTGAAAATGCGAAGGTTGCAGTGCGCAACATCCGCCGCGATGCAAATGATGCGTTTAAAAAGCTTTCCAAATCATCCGATGTTTCTGAAGATGAGATCAAGGAATTGGAAGACGGCGTACAGAAGCTGACGGATAAGTATATTGCGGAGATCGACAAAGCAGTAGAAGATAAAAATAAGGAAATTCTCACTGTTTAAGATAGATTTGTGCGAGTTCACAAAAATTTCAGATTAACAGAGAATACAGGATTTTAGGGGCATGGCAGAGTTTTTTGCCATGCCTTTTTTGCAAAAGGGCTTTGTGAGTAGGAAAATTTTCTGAAATGTGTTAAAATAACAGACAGACCTGTTGATTACAAGGAGGATACGAAGATGAAGATACCGCAGCATGTCGCGATTATTCTGGATGGAAACGGAAGATGGGCGAAGAGTAAAGGAATGCCGCGTAATTATGGACATACGATGGGAGCAAAAAATGTGGAGGTTATCTGCAAGGCAGCGCATGATATGGGAATCTCTTATTTGACGTTGTACGCTTTTTCCACGGAAAACTGGAATCGACCGGACAGTGAAGTAAGTGCACTGATGAAGCTGTTAAACAGTTATTTAAAGAATTGTATCAAGACCGCGGCGAAAAACAATATGCGGGTGCGTGTGATTGGAGATGTGACCGGTCTGGATGAGACGATGCAGAAACAGATTGCAGAGTTGGAGGAAGCGTCTAAAGAAAATGATGGATTAAATTTTCAGATCGCCTTAAATTATGGCAGTAGAGACGAAATGATGCGTGCCATGAAAAAAATGATGGTAGATCATGATGCAGGTAAGATTGCTGTATCAGAGATCAACGAGCAGAGCTTTGAATGCTATCTGGATACCCATGATATTCCTGATCCGGATCTGCTCATTCGCACCAGCGGGGAACAGCGGTTGTCCAATTATCTTTTGTGGCAGCTTGCGTACAGTGAATTTTACTTTACGAAGGTTCCGTGGCCGGATTTTTCACCGGAAGAATTGAAAAAGGCGGTAGAAGAATATAGTAACCGTGACCGCAGATACGGCGGATTGAAGGAGGAAGAATAAATGTTTAAAACAAGATTATTAAGCGGGATCGTTCTGGTCATACTGGCGCTCGCGCTGATCATCACCGGAGGGAATGTACTGCTGCTGTCAACGGCAGTGATCTCGCTGATCGGAATGTATGAATTGTATCGAATTTTTCATATTGAACGAACGCTTGCAGGAATTGCAGGATTTCTTGCGGCGATACTTTTTTATTGCAACTTAAAATTCACGGTAATTCCGGATATGATGATGTTCGTGATTGGATTTTTGGTCATACTGATGTTTATTTATGTCTTTTCTTACCCAAAATATCATACAGAGCAGATGTTAGCCGTATTCTTCGGCGTATTTTATGTGGCAGTCATGCTGTCTTACATTTATAAGACCAGAATGCTTGTACAGGGGGCTTATACGGTGTGGCTTATCTTTCTTTGTTCCTGGGGCTGTGATACTTGTGCATACTGTGTCGGGATGCTGATCGGCAAGCATAAGATGACACCGAAGCTTTCTCCGAAGAAATCCTGGGAAGGCGCGGCAGGCGGGATCATAGGAGCAGCATTGCTCGGACTAATCTATGGACTTGTTTTTCAGAATAAAATGGGAACAACGATGGAAGATATTTTTGCAATGGCAGGTATCTGTGCGGTCGGTGCGGTGATCTCTATGGTAGGAGACCTCACTGCATCTGCGATCAAACGAAATTATGACATCAAGGATTACGGAACACTGATTCCGGGACATGGCGGTATTTTAGACCGTTTTGACTCTGTCATATTTACTGCGCCGGTCATATTCTATCTGGCAGATTATTTCATAAAATAAGAAGAGGGTTTGAATCATGAAAAAAATAGCAATCCTGGGTTCCACCGGTTCGATCGGAACACAGACACTGGATGTAGTGCGTAAACAGGGTGACATTTCTGTTGTTGCGCTTGCGGCAGGAAGCAATATAGAACGTTTAGAGCAGCAGATACGGGAATTTCATCCGCGTCTGGTGGCGGTATGGGATGAAAAAAAAGCAGAAGAATTAAAGATCAAAACAGCAGATCTCACTGTCCGGATCCTAAGCGGAATGGACGGACTGATCGCGGTTGCACAGATACAAGAGTCAGAGATCCTTGTCACTGCGATCGTTGGTATGCTTGGGATCAGACCGACGATCGCCGCAATCCGTGCGGGGAAGGATATTGCACTTGCAAATAAGGAGACACTGGTTACAGCAGGACATCTGATCATGCCGCTTGCAGCAGAATGCCATGTTTCCATTCTTCCGGTGGATAGTGAGCATAGTGCGATCTTCCAGTCGTTGAACGGGGAGCGTCAAAATAAGATTCATAAGATCCTGCTCACGGCATCCGGCGGCCCGTTCCGTGGAAAGACGAGAAAAGAATTGGAACAGGTTACGGTGGAAGATGCGTTAAAGCATCCAAATTGGAGCATGGGCAGAAAGATCACTGTGGATTCGGCGACTCTGGTCAATAAAGGATTGGAGGTCATGGAGGCAAAATGGCTTTTCGATGTAGAACTTTCGCAGATTCAGGTTGTGGTACAGCCGCAGAGTGTGATTCACTCTATGGTAGAGTATGAGGATGGAGCAATTATCGCAGAACTCGGTACGGCAGATATGCGTCTGCCGATTCAGTATGCGCTGTATTATCCGGATCGGAGACCGCTTGGCGGAGAACGGCTCGATTTCTATACGCTTTCACAGATTACCTTTGAGCGTCCGGATACCGATACATTCCGCGGTCTGGAACTTGCGTACCGTGCGATGGAACAGGGCGGAAACGTGCCGACAGCTTTTAATGCAGCGAATGAGCGTGCAGTTGCAAAATTTTTAAATCACGAGATAAAGTTTTTGGAAATACCAAAGATCATCGAAGCGTGTATGGAGCATTGTACTTATGTGGCAGATCCATCTGTGGCAGAGATTTTGGACACAGAGCGTGCAGCCTATGAATATATAGAGGGCAGGTGGTAGATTGAAAATAATTATTGCGATCATCATATTCAGCGTTATTATCCTGTTTCATGAACTGGGACATTTTCTTGTGGCGAAAAAATGCGGAATCCGTGTCAATGAATTTTGTTTGGGACTGGGACCTACCTTAGTCGGCATCACGAAGGGTGAGACAAAGTATTCCATCCATCTGCTTCCGTTTGGCGGAGCGTGCATGATGGAGGGAGAAGATGGAGACAGCAGCGATGAACGGGCGTTTACGAATAAACCGGTCTGGGCACGCATGGCAGTCGTTGCAGCAGGTCCGGTCTTTAACTTCATTATGGCGTTTGTCTTTTCTGTGATACTGATGGCATGTATCGGCTATGACAAGCCGGTCATAAGCGGTGTTATGGATGGTTATCCGGCACAGGAAGCGGGCATGCAGGAGGGAGATACCATTGTAAAGATGAATCAAAAAAACATTCATTTTTGCAGAGAGATCAATCTGTATCTGTATTTTCACGCCGGAGAGCCAGTAGATGTCACTTATGAGCGTGATGGCGAGCAAAAACAGGTCACATTAACCCCTGTGTATGATGAAAAAAGCGGTGGTTATTATGTTGGGTTTTATGAAAGCAGCGCAAGAACCAAAGTGGATGTGGGTGAATCCTTAAAATATGGTGTTTACTATACAAAATACTGGGTAGATCTGACATTTGAGAGTGTGAAAATGCTTTTTACGGGAAAAGTAGGTGTGCAGGATATGTCGGGACCGGTCGGGATTGTAAAAACGATCGGGGATACCTATGAGGAGAGCAAAACAGACGGCATATTTTTCGTGTTTATCAATATGTTAAACATTTCCATTTTGCTTTCGGCAAACCTTGGTGTGATGAACCTTCTGCCGATCCCGGCATTGGATGGCGGAAGGCTTGTATTCCTTATTATTGAAGCCATCCGAAGAAAGCGGATCGACCCCGAAAAGGAAGGCATGGTTCATTTTGTTGGAATGATGTGTCTGATGGCACTCATGATATTTATTATGTTCAGCGATATCCGAAAACTGTTTTAGAGGTGTTTTATGCAGAGAATGAAAACAAAAGAGGTTTGGATTGGAAACAGAGTGATCGGTGCAGATCATCCGATCCTGATCCAGTCCATGACGAATACAAAGACAGAAAATGTTGCGGAGACAGTGGCACAGATCAACAAACTTGCGGCGGCAGGCTGTGACATCATCCGCTGTGCGGTTCCGACCATGGAAGCGGCGGAAGCGTTAAAAGAGATCAAAAAGCAGATCACAATCCCACTTGTGGCTGATATTCATTTTGATTACAGGCTTGCCATTGCGGCAATTGAAAATGGAGTAGATAAGATCCGGATTAATCCGGGCAATATCGGCTCGCCAGAACGTGTGCGTGCAGTTGTGGATGCGGCGAAAGAACGTAAGATTCCGATCCGTGTTGGCGTAAACAGCGGGTCACTTGAAAAAGATCTGCTGGAAAAATATCATGGCGTTACCGCAGAGGCACTTGTGGAGAGCGCACTGGATAAGGCTGGACTGATTGAGGATATGGGTTATGACAATCTGGTTATCAGTATCAAATCTTCGGATGTCATGATGTGTGTAAAAGCGCATGAATTGATCGCAGAAAAGACCGATCATCCGCTCCATGTAGGCATTACTGAATCCGGTACGGTCATAAGCGGAAATATCAAATCGGCGATCGGACTCGGACTGATTTTAAATCAGGGCATCGGAGATACGATTCGTGTATCTCTGACAGGCGATCCAACTGAAGAGATCAAATCTGCAAAGATCATCCTGCGGACGCTCGGACTTCGAAAAGGCGGTATCGAGGTGGTTTCCTGTCCGACCTGCGGCAGGACAAGGATCGATCTGATCGGACTTGCAAATCAGGTCGAGAACATGGTGGCGGACATTCCGCTTGATATCAAGGTTGCCGTTATGGGCTGTGTTGTGAACGGCCCTGGAGAGGCAAGAGAGGCAGATATTGGAATCGCAGGCGGTATTGGCGAGGGATTGCTCATCAAACATGGCGAGGTATATAAGAAAGTTCCGGAGGCAGAACTTTTGTCTGCACTGCGGGAAGAACTGCTGCACTGGGAACAGTAGAAAAAAGAAATGAACAGGTGAGAGAAAATGGCAAAACCGTTTTTTGAGGTGTTCCCCACCTTGAAAGTGGGAGAAGAAACAAAAAATCTGTTGTCGGAGGTAGAAGTCACCAGGGTGTCTACCAACACAAGGAAAGACATCCTGCGTATTTACATAGCAGGAAGACGGCTGATCCCTAAAAAGAAAATATATCAGTTGGAAAATGGTATCAAAAAGCAGCTTTTTCCGAACAGGGATATGACGATCAAGTTCATAGAAAAATTTCAGTTATCCAGCCAGTATACGCCGGAGAACCTGATGGATGTGTACAAAGACAGTATTCTTTTAGAATTAAAAGAATACAGTCTTTTAGTTTATAATCTGTTCCGGCAGTCCGTGCTTACATTTGACCGTGTAGATCATATGATCCTGACTTTGCCGGATACGATCGTGGCAGAGAAACGATCGGATGAACTGATCGATATTTTAGAAAAGATCGTCTGCGAGCGCTGCGGATTAAAGCTGATGATCGAGCCGCAGTTTAAACAGGCAGAGGATGCCGCAGAACACCGGAAAGACAGCGATATACAGATTGCTCATGAGGTGGAGCACATTGTAAAAATGTCGGCGATCGGACAGAATTCCGGAGAAGATCACACAGCAGAGGAAACGAAAGAAACGCTATCTGTGCCGGAGCAGAAAACAGCAAAACAGACAGCTCCGGAAAAAGCCGCGCGTACAGCCAAAACGTTTAAACCTGCAAGAGCAAAGGAAGAAGGAAGGAAATTTTCCTACCGCCGTTCCGATAATCCGGATGTTTTGTATGGCAGGGATTTTGATGAGGAAGCGATCGCGATCGAAACTATTGTCGGAGAGATGGGCGAAGTTGTGATCCGTGGAAAGATCTTATCACTGGATACCAGAGAGATCCGGAATGAAAAAACGATCGTAATTATGTCGGTAACGGATTTTACAGATACGATCGTTTTAAAGATATTTGTCCGCAATGAAAATCTGCCGGAGCTGTTAGAAGGATTGAAAAAAGGTGCGTTTGTCAAGATTAAGGGCGTTACGACCATTGATAAATTTGACAGTGAGCTTACGATCGGATCGATTGTCGGAATCAGAAGAATTCCGGATTTTACATCTTCCCGTATGGATAATAGCCCGAAAAAGCGTGTGGAACTGCACTGTCATACGAAGATGAGCGATATGGATGGAGTATCGGATGTCGGTGATATTATAAAACGTGCGGCGGCATGGGGACATAAGGCGATCGCAATCACAGATCACGGAGCAGTGCAGGCGTTTCCAATCGCAAACCATGCGATACCGGATGGAACAGATTTTAAAGTGATCTATGGCGTAGAAGCGTATCTGGTGGATGATTTAAAGGATATCATTGAAAATTCAAAGAATCAAAGTCTGGATGACCGATATGTTGTGTTTGACTTAGAGACAACGGGACTTAGCCCGAATACCTGTAAGATCATCGAGATCGGTGCGGTAAAGGTGGAAAACGGAACGATCGTGGATCGTTTTTCGACATTTGTAAATCCCAAGGAACCGATCCCGTATAAGATTGAAGAACTTACGAGTATCCGGGATGATATGGTGATCGATGCGCCGACGATCGAGGAAATTCTGCCGGAATTTATGAAATTCTGTGAAGGCTCTATTATGATCGCGCACAATGCAGAATTTGACATGAGCTTCATCAAAAAGAACTGTGACAGGCAGGGTATACCATATGATTTTACCATTGGTGATACGATGACACTTGCACAGTTACTGCTGCCGAATTTAAACCGCTTCCGTCTGGATACGGTGGCAAAGGCGATCGGTGTGCATCTGGGCAATCACCATCGGGCGGTGGATGATGCGGCATGTACCGCAGATATCTTTTTAAAATTTATCGAAATGTTAAAAGAGCGCGGAATACATACGTTAGACGAGGTCAACGCAGAAGGAAACGTGGATAAGGAAAGTGTGCGCAAGATGAAAGCCTATCATGCGATCATGCTTGCGACAAATGATATCGGCAGAGTCAATCTGTATAAACTGGTGTCATTGTCCCATCTCACCTATTTTAACAAGCGTCCGAAGATCCCGAAGAGTGAATTTGTAAAATACAGGGAGGGCATTTTGCTCGGATCGGCATGTGAAGCGGGTGAACTGTATCAGGCGATCCTGCTCGGACGTCCGGATGAGGAGATCGCGCGGCTGGTGAATTTCTATGATTATCTGGAAATCCAGCCGCTTGGAAATAATATGTTCATGCTCCGGGATGAAAAGTCTCCGGTTGGTTCTATTGAGGAACTGCAGGATATCAACCGGAAGATCGTGGCACTTGGTGAAGAATTTCACAAACTTGTGGTCGCAACCTGTGATGTACATTTCTTAGATCCGGAAGATGAAGTATACCGCAGAATCATTCTTGCAGGAAACGGATTCAAAGATGCGGATGATCAGGCACCGCTTTATCTGCGGACGACGGAAGAGATGCTGAACGAATTTACTTATCTGGGCAGTGAGAAGGCGGAGGAGGTCGTGATCGCAAATCCAAACCGGATCGCGGATATGTGCGAGAGGATTTCTCCGGTGCGCCCGGACAAGTGTCCGCCGGTCATTGAAAATTCTGATCAGATGCTGCGTGACATCTGTTATAACAAGGCACATGAAATGTATGGAGAGGAACTTCCGCCGCTGGTCAAGGAACGGCTGGATCGTGAACTGAATTCGATCATATCGAATGGTTATGCGGTTATGTATATCATTGCCCAAAAACTGGTGTGGAAATCAAACGAAGACGGATATCTGGTAGGCTCCCGTGGATCAGTAGGTTCTTCTTTTGTGGCGACCATGTCAGGTATTACTGAGGTAAATCCGCTGCATGCGCATTATTACTGTGAAAACTGTCATTATTCTGATTTTGATTCAGAAGATGTAATGGCATATACCGGGCGTGCGGGCTGTGATATGCCGGACAAGATCTGCCCGAAGTGCGGGAAGCTGTTAAAAAAAGACGGGTTTGATATCCCGTTTGAAACTTTCCTTGGATTTAAAGGAAACAAAGAGCCGGATATTGATCTGAACTTTTCGGGAGATTACCAGAGCAAGGCACATAAATATACCGAGGTTATTTTTGGAGCAGGTCAGACCTTCCGTGCCGGAACGATCGGTACGCTTGCCGATAAGACTGCGTTCGGATATGTCAAGAATTATTATGAAGAACGTGGTGTGCATAAGCGTAACTGTGAGATTGACCGTATCGTGCAGGGATGTGTCGGTATCCGGCGGACGACCGGGCAGCATCCCGGCGGTATCGTTGTACTTCCGGTTGGTGAGGAAATCTATTCCTTTACGCCGATCCAGCATCCGGCGAATGATATGACAACGGACACGATCACGACTCATTTTGAATACCATTCTATTGACCACAACCTCTTAAAGCTTGATATATTAGGGCACGACGATCCGACGATGATCCGTATGTTAGAAGATCTGACCGGGCTGAATGCCAGAACGATACCACTTGATGATAAAGCAGTTATGTCACTGTTTCAGAATACCACTGCCATTCAGGTCACACCGGATGATATCAACGGCTGTCAGCTCGGAGCACTCGGTATACCGGAGTTTGGTACAGACTTTGCGATCGGGATGCTTCTTGACACGAAGCCGACTGAATTTTCGGATCTGGTACGGATTTCCGGACTGTCACATGGTACGGATGTATGGCTCGGCAATGCGCAGACGCTGATCAAAGAGGGAAAGGCAACCATTTCCACCGCAATCTGTACGCGTGATGACATTATGATCTATCTGATCAGCATGGGGCTGGAAAGTGAGACTGCATTTACGATTATGGAGTCGGTGCGAAAAGGAAAGGGCTTAAAAGAGGAATGGGAAAATCTAATGCTCGATCACGGTGTGCCGGACTGGTATATCTGGTCGTGTAAAAAGATCAAGTACATGTTCCCGAAAGCACATGCAGCGGCGTATGTTATGATGGCATGGCGCATTGCATATTGTAAGGTGTTTTATCCGCTTGCCTACTATGCGGCGTATTTTTCTATTCGTGCGACTGGATTCAACTATGAATTGATGTGTCAGGGAAAAGATAAATTAAATTATTTCATGCATGACTATGAAAAGCGAAAGGATAAACTTTCTAAAAAGGAGCAGGATGTTTACCGTGATATGCGTATCGTACAGGAAATGTACGCACGGGGTTATGAATTTATGCCGGTAGACATCTACCGGGCGAGTGACCGCTATTTTCAGATCATTGACGGAAAACTGATGCCGGCATTAAATACGATCGAAGGTTTGGGCGGAAAGGCGGCGGAACAGGTCGTTGAGGCGGCGAAAGACGGAAAATTCCTTTCCAAGGACGATTTCAGACAGCGCACGAAGGCGACAAAAACGGCAATCGAACTGATGTCGGATCTCGGTCTGCTCGAAGGACTGCCGGAATCCAATCAGTTGTCCTTATTTGACTTTTCGTAGGGAGATATTTGTTCATTGACAAATAACAGCAGGAATTTTAATATAAAATTAAAACAGGATAAGGGTGAGAGATATTATGCGAGAATTAGGAGAGATCCGTGAAGAAATCGATTCTATCGATGCAAAGATCGTGGCTTTGTATGAACAGAGAATGGGACTGACAGAGCAGGTGGCAGAATATAAGATCGGCACGGGAAAAAAGGTTTTAGATAAAGAGAGAGAAAAAAGCAAACTGGAAAAGATCGGCGGGCTTGCCACGACAGAATTTACAAGATATGGAGTGACAGAGCTGTTTGAACAGATCATGGCAATGAGCAGAAAACGGCAGTATCAGATGCTGACGGAACACGGGATCTTGGACAAACCGGATTTTGTGTCGGTGGAGAGTCTTCCGGTGGAAAACAAAAAGATCGTCTTTCAAGGCGTGGAAGGTGCGTATGCCCAGGTAGCAATGGAAACATTTTTCGGAAAAAATACGGACAGTTTTCATGTTGAGAGCTGGCGGGATGCCATGGAAGCGATCCAAAGCGGTGAGGCGGATTATGCGGTACTTCCGCTTGAAAATTCATCGGCAGGGATCGTATCCCAGAACTATGATCTTTTGATGGAGTATGATAACTGTATCGTCGGCGAGCAGATCATAAAGATCGACCATTGCCTGCTTGGTACGAAGGATGCGTCACTTTCGGATATCACACAGGTATATTCCCATCCGCAGGGACTGATGCAGTGTGCCGGATTTTTAGAGACACATCGTGACTGGGACAGCATCAGCACGAAGAATACAGCGATGGCGGCAAAGAAGATCCAAGAAGATGCAAAAAAGAATCAGGCGGCGGTTGCAAGCAGATTGACTGCAGATATTTATGGACTTAAGATTTTAAAAGAATGTGTGCAGGATAATCCGAACAACAGTACACGTTTTATTATCGTCTCCAGCCGGAAAATGTATGTGCAGGATGCAAAGAAAATCAGTATTTGTTTTGAGATTCCGCATGAGAGTGGGTCTTTGTACCGTGCGTTGTCACATTTCATATATAACAATCTGAATATGGATCATATTGAATCACGTCCGATCAAGGATAGAAACTGGGAATACCGTTTCTTTATCGATTTTGTCGGAAATCTGGAAGATAGTGCGGTACAGAATGCGCTCCGCGGACTGAAAGAAGAGACCGTGAAGTTAAAGATACTTGGAAATTATTAAAATATAGCATAAGGAAGGCAGCAGATATGAAAAGTGCAAAAGAACTGATTATATACAAGGATTTTAAAAACGAAAGATTATTTTATAATTTTACGTGGATTCTGGAAAATTATGACAATGATTACTATAATAAAGAGGATATCAGAGCTCTATTCTATGAATGTTTTCATGATCTGCTGGAGTTGGCGGGAAGCCACGGCTTTGCGGGAAATCTATGGCACAATTTCCTGACATTTCTTCTGATCAACAATGAAAATGCTTACAGTACGGCCAGTGAAAAAAGAGGAAAGATCGGCGGAAGTTTAGAGGAGATCGCACTTCATGATTTTGCCATATTCAAAGGCTTTTTTGATTTTGATCTGGATATTCTGGCAAAAGAGCTGGAACTGGACGACATTGCGGTATTAAAGAATTATGTCAGCACGGCGGACAATGGAAAGATCTTAAATAAAAGGATATGTGACCGCATTGTTTCTCTGAGCAGACAGCTGGAGCAGGCAGAAGATGTGCAGCAGTTTCTTTCTTATGTGGCAGAATTTTATAAGGATTTCGGTGTGGGTACACTGGGACTGCACAAGGCTTTCCGCATAGAGCATGATGAAAAAGGAAATGCCATTATTGCACCGATCAGCCGTATCGCGCATGTAAAGCTGGATGATCTGGTCGGTTATGAGTCCGCGAAGAAAAAACTGATCGACAATACCGAAGCGTTTGTAAACGGAAGACAGGCGAACAATTGTCTTTTGTTCGGTGATGCCGGAACCGGAAAATCTTCCAGTATCAAAGCGATCATTAACGAATATTATGATGACGGACTTCGTATGATCGAAGTATATAAACATCAGTTCCAGGATCTGAATGCGGTGATCGCCCAGATCAAGAACCGCAACTACAAATTTATCATTTATATGGATGATCTCTCATTCGAGGAATTTGAGATTGAGTATAAATACTTAAAGGCAGTCATTGAAGGCGGATTGGAGAAAAAACCGGATAATGTTTTGATCTATGCGACATCGAACCGCAGACATTTAGTCAGAGAGACATTCAGTGACCGCAGCGAGCAGGAAGACGATCTGCACAACAATGATACCGTACAGGAAAAACTTTCCCTTGTGGCACGGTTTGGTGTGTCTATTTATTTTGGAGCGCCTACGCCGAAAGAGTTTAAAAACATTGTAAAGGTACTGGCAGAGAAACAGCATGTGGATATGAGTGAGGAGAAGCTGCTTGCGGAGGCAAATAAATGGGAACTTTCCCACGGAGGACTTTCCGGTCGGACAGCGCAGCAGTTTATCAATTATCTGCTCGGACAGCAGGGAGCAGACGCTTGATCGCAATAGGATAAAGAGGGTGGAAGCATGAACATTACGACATTTGCAGCAATTTATATCGGTTCTTATGAAATCAGTATGAAGATATTTGAACTTTCATCAAAGCGGAAGATCCGGGAGATTGATTATATCCGCAAGAGAGTCGGAATTGGAAAAGACGCTTATGCAAAAGGATATATCGGGTATGAACTGGCGGAGGAAATGTGCAGTGTGCTGTCAGAGTATACGAAGATCATGGCGGGATACAAAGTGGATGATTGCAAAGTGTGCGCGAGTGCGGCTGTCCGGGATGCAAAAAACGAGTTGTTCATTCTGGATCAGATCAAGCTTCGTACTGGACTGGATGTTGAAGTATTAAGCAACTCAGAACATCGGTTTATCAGCTATAAATCCGTTGCGGCACGACCGGAATTTAACAAGATGATCGAAAAGGGAGCAGCAGTGGTCGATGTCGGCGGCGGAAGTCTTCAGATCACGTTGTTTCAGAAAGGAAAGGCGATCACGACCCAGCACCTTTTACTTGGAACCATGCGTATTTATGAAAAACTTTCCGAGATCGGAAATGCGGTTATTTATTATGATGATCTGATCAAAGAACTGGTTGATAAGGAGTTAGAGCGTTTTAAGGATATTTATCTGAAAGACAACAAGCTTCAGTACCTGATCATGATGGGGGATTACAGTACCGAGATCATACGGAAACTGGAAAAAAATCTGGATCGCACCACGGTAGATGCGGGAAAGTTTGTAAAATATTTAAATAAAATGAACCGAAACAGCCTTGTAAAGATTGCGGAAGAATTAAGCCTGTCTAATGAAGCAGATCCGCTGATCCTGCCTTCAATCGTGCTTTATAAGCGTATAGCGGAGGAACTGGATGCAGACTCGATCTGGGTGCCGGGATCGGATCTCAATGATGGTCTGGCATGTGACTATGCGTTAGAACACAATATGATTAAGGTGGAGCACGACTTTGATGAGGATGTCATCTCGGCTTCCAAATATATGGCACAGCGTTATAACGGTTATACACCGCATATTGACGCACTGACCGAAATGGCAACGCTTATTTTTGATAGCATGAAACGGGTGCATGGCATGGGAAAACGGGAGAGGCTGCTGCTTCAGGTTGCTGCGATCTTACATGACTGTGGAAAGTATGTGAGTCTGGTTAATGGTCCGGAATGTGCGTACAGCATCATCATGGCATCGGAGATTATAGGGCTCTCCCATCTGGAGCGGGAAATCGTGGCGTGTACGGTAAAATATAATACATACCCGCTGGATGACTATGAGGAACTTGCGGATAAATTGGATCAGAAGAGTTATATGGTCGTTGCAAAGCTGGCGGCGATCTTAAAGGTATCCAATGCAATGGATCGCAGTCATAAGCAGAAATTTAAAAATGTAAAAGCATCACTGCGCGGAAAACAGCTTGTAATCACGATTGAGTCCATGGATGACATCATTTTGGAGAAAGGGCTTTTTGCCGCGAAATCAAATGATTTTGAACGTATTTTCAGTGTTAAGCCGGTCATAAAAGAAAAGCATACATTGTAGAGGAGGCGGGATTATGGAAACAGCAAAAGAGTATTTTAAGCCGGAATATTTTGAAAACCGGGAATTAAGCTGGATCAAGTTTGATGAACGTGTATTGAATGAGGCAAGGGACAAAACGATCCCTCTGCTCGAACGCTTGAAGTTTGTAAGCATTACATCCTCCAATCTGGATGAGTTTTTTATGGTGCGTGTTGCATCGTTAAAGGATATGGTGCATGCCGGCTATAAAAAGAAAGACATTGCAGGTATGACGGCGAAAGAACAGCTTTCTGCAATTAATACGGCGACCAGGGATCTGGTGGAAACACAGTATATGACTTATAATCGTTCGTTGGTGCCGCTCATGAAAACAAACGGGATTGTGGTGATCGATGAATTTGAAAAATTGAGCAGTGAACAGGCACTCTATGTCGATAAATATTTTGAGGAAAATGTCTATCCGGTGCTCACTCCGATGGCGGTGGATGCGTCCAGACCGTTTCCGCTCATCAGGAACAAGACCTTAAATATTGTTGCACTGCTCATGAAAAAAGAAAATACTGATAAACGCATGGCGAAACATGATGCAGAATTCGCAACGGTTCAGGTGCCGTCTGTGCTGCCGCGTCTGGTGCCGATCCCCTCCGAAAAAGAAGGAGACGCCACATTTATCCTGTTAGAGCAGGTTATTGAACGGAATATCGCAAAGTTGTTTTTAAATTACAATGTGATCTGTGCTTATCCGTACCGTGTCATGCGGAATGCGGATTTAAGCATTGACGAGGATGAAGCCTCCGATCTGTTAAAAGAGATTCAGAAACAGTTAAAAATGCGTCAGTGGGGCGAGGTGATCCGGCTTGAAGTGGAAGCGAAGATTGATAAAAAGCTTTTAAATTTCTTAAAAGAAGAACTTCACATTGTCTCGGATGATGATATCTATAAGATCAGCGGACCGATTGATTTTACGTTTCTGATGAAGTTATATGGGTTAAAGGAGAAAGAAGATCTGCGCTATGAGCCGTATACTCCGCAGCGTGTGCCGCAGATCGAGCCGGGAGAGAATATTTTTGATGCAATCCGCAAGGGGGACATTCTGCTGCATCATCCGTATCAGACCTTTGATCCGGTTGTTGATTTCATTCGTCAGGCAGCAGTAGATCCGGATGTGCTTGCAATCAAACAGACGTTATACCGCGTCAGCGGTAATTCTCCAATCATTGCTTCGTTGGCACAGGCGGCGGAAAATGGCAAGCAGGTGTCGGTCTTAGTAGAGCTGAAAGCGCGTTTTGATGAGGAAAATAACATTGTATGGGCAAAAATGCTTGAGAAGGCAGGATGCCACGTTATTTACGGTCTGGTGGGCTTAAAAACCCATAGCAAGATTGCACTTGTGGTGCGCAGGGAAGAGGACGGCATCCGCCGGTATGTTCATCTTGGAACCGGAAATTATAATGATTCCACGGCAAAGCTTTATACGGACTGCGGAATGTTTACCTGTTCGGAGGCAATCGGAGAGGATGCCACGGCAGTTTTTAATATGCTTTCCGGCTATTCGGAGCCGCTTAGCTGGAATAAACTTGTGGTTGCGCCGGTCTGGCTGCGGAAAAAGTTTATAAAGCTGATCCAGCGTGAGACCAAAAATGCAAGGGCAGGAAAGAAAGCGCGTATCGTCGCGAAGATGAACTCGCTGTGCGATCAGGAAATCATTGCGGCATTATACGAAGCATCTGCGGCGGGAGTATCCATTGATCTTGTCGTGCGCGGGATCTGCTGTCTGCGTGTCGGAATACCGAAGATCAGTGAAAATATACAGGTGCGTTCCATTGTGGGGAATTTCTTAGAGCACAGCCGGATTTTTTATTTTTACAATGACGGACAGGAAGAGATTTACATGGGCAGTGCGGACTGGATGCCGAGAAATTTAGACCGGCGTGTGGAGATTATTTTCCCGGTGGAAAATGAGATCTTGAAAAAGAAAGTCATGCATATCTTAAAAGTGGAGCTTGAGGATAATACTAAGTCAAATGTATTGTGCAGGGACGGTACTTACAAAAAGATTGATAAGCGAGGCAAGCTGCTTGTTAATTCGCAGGAGCAGTTCTGCAAAGAAGCAGTTGCAGAGGTGCCGAAAGCACCGAAAGAATATACAGATCGTGTATTTATTCCGGCAGAGCCGGCGGATTAAAAAAGAAGCAGGCACGGACAGGCAGAGAGCAAAGCTGTCTGTCGTGTCTGCTCTTTTTTTGCAGGACTAATGCAAATTACGGTCTTTTAGCTGTTTCAGATTTTCCAGAACGGAATATGGGACATGAAGACTGCCTTTGCCGACACCGAGCCGGATGGTCGGTTTGTTCGCACCGTGAAAATCAGAACCGCCGGAGACCGCAAGGGAAAGTTCGGCGGCAAGCTGCTTCATCTGGCGTTCTTCGCCGGCGGTGTAGGTAGAATAAACCGCTTCTACGCCATCCAGTCCATGCGTTCGAAGATCGGTCATAAGCTGCTTTAAACGTGCACTGCTCAAGTGATAGAGCAGTGGATGGGCAAGAATGGCAAGTCCGCCTGCGGCATGGATCAGTTCGATTGCCTGAATGGGTGTCATTTTTTCCCGCGGCACATAATAAGGGCAGTGGTCACCGATGTATTTCTGGAAGGCAACGCCAAGATCCTGAATAAACCCTTTTTCATAAAGATAGTGGGCAATATGCGCCCTGGTGAGAATGGAATCCGGAAAATATGCACGGAGAGCTTCGACTGAAATATCAAAACCTGCTTGCTCCCGCAGCCGGTCGATCATTTTTTTGTTGCGTTCATCGCGGGAATCCTGGATGGATTTCAAATTTTTCTGAAATGTGGGATCTTTTTCGTCTAAAAACAGTCCGACCATGTGCACTTCGTGATTTTCATTATAGCAGGAGAGCTCGATTCCGGAAATGACGGTAAGACAGGTTCCTTCTGCGGCGGCTTTTGCGCGTGCAATACCGCCCGTTGTGTCATGATCGGTAAGGGCGAAGGCGGCAAGATGTGTGCGCAGAGCTTCCGTGACAAGTCCCTCTGGTGTGAAAGTGCCGTCCGATTCTGTAGAATGAACGTGCAGGTCAACAATACGATTATCCATAAAAAAGTCCTTTCTGTGGTTGAAATTGGCTTTTTGCAGCCGACTTCATTTTAACATAAATCAGGGAAAGAAAAAGTTTTTTGAAAAAAATTAAAAAAATTTCAAAAAAGGTATTGCAATATTAAAAATCGTATGGTATAGTAATACACGGTTCGTTGGTCAAGAGGTTAAGACGCCGCCCTCTCACGGCGGAATCACGGGTTCGATTCCCGTACGAACTGCTGACTGTTTTAACAGCCCAACCCGAAGAAGTACTGTAAGTTTTACAGTACTTTTTTCTTGTTAGGGCAAGGCCCTGTTTGCCATTGTGGAGTTTTTCGTTGTTCCGAAAAA
>CAYMCM010000010.1:0-45782 GCA_964388945.1 uncultured Roseburia sp. | reverse complement strand
ACCTCGATCTGTTCTTTGGATAATATCACCGCTGTCCGCTCCATAACTTCCTGTCCGGCTCTGCACGCAAGCACCAGTCCGCTTTTTCCCGAACCACTCTTCCCTCCGCGGTTCTTTTTTAAAAAACTGTGCAGATTTCGCAGAATGTCGTCTTCTGCTGCGATCTTCCGCCATTTCGTATCAAATACTTCCTTCGGAAAGTTCTTTTTGTTGTCAATGAAGAGCCGCACATGGGACGGCGTTGCAAACGGATCTCCCTGCACATGATCTACGTTTAGTACATACCCCTGCATCCGGTAAGTCCCTTTTAACTCCTTATACGCTTTATAACTTTTATGATCGATCTGATGCAGCAGCTTTTTTAATTCTTCTCCTGTCTTCATATTCTGTCTCCTTCTTGATCCTATTCCGGTCTTTACCGGAAAAACTATTCTGTTCTCTCATTGTAGCACGACCGCCTGCAAAAAACTATGTGCTTTTCTTACCCCCGCTCTTATGTTATACTTCTATTTGTTTCTTTTAAACAAATCTATCAGAAAAATAAGAGGATATAAATATGCATAATGAATTACTGAAAATCGGAAATATCACGATCTACGGCTATGGTCTTATGATCGCTATCGGTATTCTCACCGCATATCTCGTTGCGGAATACCGTGCAAAAAAAAGAGGGCTTGACAGTGAACCTGTTTTTTCCATTATGATCTGCGCTGTAATCTGCGGTTTCGCAGGTGCAAAACTGCTGTATTATGTCACGATCCTGGATGAGGTCTTAAAAGATCCGCACATTCTCATCACCAATCTTGCCGATGGCTTTGTCGTATACGGCGGCATCATTGCGGGTATTTTCTCCGCCGCACTCCTTTGCCGGATCCGGAAGATTTCTTTTTTATCCTATATGGATCTGATTCTTCCTTCCGTCGCGCTTGCACAGGGATTTGGACGTATCGGCTGCTTTCTCGCCGGATGCTGCTATGGTGTGGAAACAGACAGTCCTTTTTCCATTACTTTCCACAACTCTTCCTACGCACCAAACGGTGTCGCACTGTTTCCATCCCAGCTTGTCTCAAGCGGACTTGACTTTGCCAATTTCGCAGTGCTGTGTCTGATCGCGCGAAAAAATAAGACGCCGGGACGAATCGGCGCCTTATATCTTATCTTTTATAGTATTGGAAGATTTTGTATTGAATTTTTCCGTGGCGACCTGCTGCGCGGAAACGTGGGCACGCTTTCCACCTCACAGTTCATCTCCATCTTTGTTGCGGCTGCCGGGGCTGTCATGTACGGCATCCTTTCTTTACACAAAGCTGAAAATGCCGACACTGACCACTCCCATGATGATTCCGGCAAGTAATACACCGAGCATGACCGCCAGAACACTGGATTTAAAATCCATATCCAGGATACTGGCGGCAAGCGCTCCCGTCCACGCACCTGTTCCCGGAAGCGGAACTCCTACGAACAAAAACAGTGCCGCAAACAGACCGCGTCCTGCTTTTTCCTGTAACTTCTTTCCGCCCTTCTCTCCTTTTTCCAGACAAAACGTAAAAAACTTTCCGATCAGAGGCTTATCCTTTCCCCATTCAAGCACTTTTCTGGCAAACAGATAAATGAACGGTACCGGAAGCATATTTCCCAAAATACAGATAATGTACGACTGCAGTAATGGCAGACGAAGTCCCTGAGAAACCGGAATCGCTCCTCGCAGTTCAATGAGCGGCACCATCGAAATAAAAAATATGGTAAGATATTTTTTTAACATTACAATCCCTTTCTTTTTGTTTCATTCTGTTTGATTTACAGCTATTTTTTCAAATATTCACGCAGAAAAGACAACAGTTGATCCATCTGTGGATCTGTTCCGATCGTGATCCGCAGGTATTCCCGAATCCGCTCCGGTTTGTCAAAGTGACGCACAATGATACCCTCTTTTCTGAGATCCTCAAATAGTTGTATCATGGATATTTTCGGGTGCGTTACAAACAGGAAATTACTCATGGAATCCTCAAATACAAACCCAAGTGCCTTTAATTCCACTTTCACACGCTCTCTGGTTGCGATCACACGTTGTACGGTCTTTTCGAAATATTCCCGATCCTTTACCGCCGGAACACCAAGCGCAATCGCCGGGGCATTCATGGTATAGGAGTTGAACGAATATTTCACATCATTCAGATAACGGATCAGCTTTTCATTTGCCATTGCATAGCCAATGCGCGCTCCTGCCATGGAACGTGATTTTGAAAAAGTCTGCACAATGACCACATTATCATATTTTTCAATAAATGGCAATGCAGATCTGCCTCCGAAATCAATATATGCCTCATCTACGATGACAATGACATCCGGATTGTGCACAATGATATCCTCTATGTCCTCTAAAGACTGCAAAATACCGGTCGGCGCATTTGGATTCGGAAATACCACGCCGCCGTTTTCTTTATAATAATCTTCCTTACAGATACGCAGATTTTCGTCAAGCGGCTGTACCTCATACGGAATACGCAGCATCTCCGCCCACACATCATAAAAAGAATAGGTAATATCCGGAAACAGGATCGGCTTCTTGCTGTTGAAAAAGGTAAGAAACAGCATCGCAAGTACATCATCCGAGCCGACACCTACAAAAACCTGACTGCTCTTCAAACCATAATACTCCGCCAGTGCATCCACGAGTTCCTTGACCGCAGGGTCCGGATAAAGCTTTAATTTTCCGATATCAAACTTTTTCCAGGCTTCTGTGACACCAGATGCCGGCGGATATGGATTTTCGTTTGTGTTCAATTTGATCAGATTCGCAATTTTCGGCTGTTCTCCCGGTGTATAGGGAACAACCTTTCGTACATTATCTTCCCAGCTTTTCATAATTTTCTCCTCATTCCTATTTTTGTTTTAACTGATACTCTTCCGCCAGTTTTTCAAATGCCGGAAGTGACCGCTCAATCGTGTCAAGGGAAACGCAGTACGCAATACGCACATAACCCGGCCAGCCGAATGCTCCGCCTTTTACCAGGATCAGATGATATTTTTTTGCATTTTCCACAAAACGGTCTTCGTCCGCATCCGGTGATTTTACCCACATATAAAACGCACCCTGCGGCTTGATGCAGGAATAGCCGTATTCTGTCAGTGCCTCATAAAGTCTGGTGCGGTTCTTATCATAATATGCCACATCCGTCTTTTCATCGAGACAATCTGCTACCGCAAGCTGGAGCAGCGACGGTGCGTTGACAAAGCCGAGCGTCCGGTTTGAGACATTGATCCCAGCGATCACGGTATCTGCATCCGTCACTTCATCCGGTACTACCACATAACCGATCCGCTCACCCGGCAGGGACAATGATTTACTGAACGAATACCCGACGATCGTATTTTTATAATATTTTGTCAGGAAGTTTTCTTTCTCTCCATCATAAACCAGTTCCCGGTAAGGTTCATCTGAAACCAGATAGATCTCCTTTTGATATTCGCCCTGCTTTTCCTCTAAAATTTCCGCGATCGCCTTTAATGTCGCATCACTGTATATTACACCGGTCGGATTGTTTGGCGTATTGATGATGACTGCTTTTGTCTTATCGGTAAATTTTGCCCGAAAATCTGCAAGATCCGGCTGGAATGTCTCCGGGTCCGGCTGTACCGGAACAGTCTTTGCGTCAAAGTTTGCCGCATAGCTGTTGTATTCCCCAAAATAAGGAGCAAATACCAAAACCTCATCTCCCGGATCTAAAATCGTTTTAAATATGATATTAAGACCACCGGCAGCACCAACCGTCATAATAACATTATGGAAATCAAAATGGGTATCAAATCGGTGGTTTAAATTGTCCGCTACTGCCTGACGTACTTTTTCATAACCGGAATTATCCATGTAGCCGTGCACGAACATAGGGTCTTCTTTCTCTAAGATCTGCCTGATCGCTTCTTTCACTGCTTCAGGAGCCGGAGTCGCCGGATTGCCCAGACTGAAATCATATACATTCTCCGCGCCGTATTTTTTTGCCATTTCTTTTCCTTCCGTAAACATGGCACGGATCACGGAGCTTCCTTCCAGTGCTTTTTTGATCTTTTTTGATACCATTTTCTTTCCTTCTTTCTGAATAAATTTACATTTTTTACTTTACTATATTTACGTGGAAAAGTCAAAAAAACAGAATCACCGTCACTCCAATTCCGGCAATTCTGTTTTTTCTTTGTTTTTCTCTGCTTTTTTGTTCTATTTCTGATTTACGGTATCTACGAAACGGCAGAAAGCTTCTCTGCCTTCTTCCGTACATTTATAAACGCCCGCATCCTTTAAAACTTCATTGAATACCAGACCGATCTCGGTACGGATGATGTCTGAAATATTATCACGGTCGATCACATCATATTTCGGCAGAAATTCCTCTACCCAGTCCGCATGTTTTTCAAGCATCTCATCGGCGCGAAGATCCTTTTTCTCAAGAATTGCCATTTCAAGTGCTGCCATTTCATCTTTCAGACGTGCCGGAAGCACTGCAAGGCCCATAACCTCGATCAGACCGATGTTTTCTTTTTTGATGTGGTGCAGTTTTGCATGCGGATGATATACGCCAAGCGGATGTTCCTCTGTCGTGATATTATTGCGCAGTACCAGATCAAGTTCAAACTCCTCGCCGCGTCTGCGGGCGATCGGTGTGATCGTGTTGTGTGGTTCTCCATCCGTTTCAGCAAAGATAAATGCTGTCTCATCGCTATATCCACGCCATGCAAGCAAGATCTTATCCGCCAGATCGATCAGGCGTTCTTTATCCTTCGCAGAGATACGGATCACGGACATCGGCCATTTTACAATACCTGCCTTCACATCTTCATATCCCTGAAATGTAAGTTCTTTTTCCACCGGAGCCTTTGCCATTGCAAATTCATAATGACCGCCCTGAAAATGATCATGGCTTAAAATAGAACCTCCAACGATCGGCAGATCTGCATTGGAACCAACAAAATAATGCGGAAAATGTGTTACAAAATCAAGCAGCTTTCCAAATGTCGCACGCTCGATCTTCATCGGTGTATGCTTTGAATTGAACACAATGCAGTGCTCATTGTAGTATACGTATGGAGAATACTGGAAAAACCAGTCACTATCATTGATCGTCACAGGAATGATGCGGTGGTTCTGGCGTGCCGGATGATTGACTCTGCCTGCATAACCTTCGTTCTCCTTACAAAGCAGACATTTCGGATAACCACTCTGTTTTGCCAGCTTCGCTGCGGCGATCGCTTTCGGATCTTTTTCCGGCTTGGAAAGGTTGATCGTGATATCAAGCGTTCCAAACTCTGTATCTGCAGTCCATTTTAAATCCTTTTTGATCCGGTATCTGCGGATGTAATTGCTGTCACAGCTTAATTTATAAAAATAATCTGTTGCATCCTGCGCAGTCTTATGGTTATACAGTCCCTGAAATTTCGTCACAACTTCGCTCGGTCTTGCAACAAGAAGCCCCATGATCTTTGTATCAAACAGATCCCGGTAAACAATACTGTTTTCCGCCATAATACCATTCTCATATGCGTAATCTGTCATGTCATTTAAGATTGCTTCGAGTGCATCCTCTGCTTCTTCCTGTGTTGTTATGTAAGTCTGATGCGCCGCCGTCACCTCATCTTCCAGTTCATCCAGTCCGAACAACTCCAAAAGCTGATTTATGGTATAACGTGTATCCTGTGGTTCGATCAATCCGGTCACAAGTGCATAATCTGTTAAATCCAATATTCTTTCCTGAATCATTTTTTCTTCCTCCTGCATGTTTTTGCCCGCCTTCTCCAACACCTGTCAAATGGGCTTTTTCCTATCTGTTTTCCATTATAACAGCGGATTTTTTCTTTTCAACTGCTTCCCGCCATACTGCAACATAGTTTTAGCAATATGCAACATTTTTACATGATTTTTGTATGATTTCCGTATTATGCCGCCGCTTTTGCGCAATCGGTAAACCATCCTGTGATCCGACTGCTGCTATTTCGTTGACTCACGCAGTCGCACCTCATACCCAAGCAGTGTCTTCGACTGTACCTTATGTCCCTCCACCATATCAAGAAGTGTACGGCACACCAGCATTCCGAGCTCTTTTGCATCAAAATCCAATGATGTGATAGACGGATCATGTGTTTCTAACATGGAACTGTTATAAAACGATGCGATCCTGATCTGATCCGGTACGCTGATCCCCTGTCTGCGCAATTTATAAAGCACTTCCAGACAGATCGCATCATCCATACAGACAATGCAGTCCACTTCCCGCTTGATGATTTCATCAACCTTTCCATCCAATAAAACCGGATTGTCTAAATTCATATAGATGAGACTCTCATCCACCGGAAGCCCGCTGTCAGAAAATGCATCCTGAAAACCTTCCAGACGGCTCTGCGTAACAACATGCTCCTCGTTTCCGCCGATCAGCGCGATCTTTTTCATCCGCTTCATCAAAAGGATCGAGGTAAGCTCCCTGCAAGCGGCACGATGGTCATTATCCACCTGAACCACACCTTTATAATTCGAAGATCCTGTCACCACAAACGGTATCTGTTTCTCCTGTAAAAATTTAACCTGCACATCATCCACAAAGCTGCGCAACAGAATTACCCCATCTACTTTCCGGTTGCGCACGATCCGCTCCAGCTTCGTGACATCCGCATTATTACAGACCGTAAGCAGCATATCATAATCAAAGGAAGATGCGATCTCCTGTATTCCCATGATACAGTTTTGAAAAAAGGGCAGATCGATCAGTTCATAATCCCCCGGCATGACCACCGCCAGATTGTAAGTCTTGTTCTGCGCAAGACTCTTTGCGATCACATTCGGCGTATAATTATGCGCTTCAATATACGAAAGCACCCGCTCTCTCGTATCGTTTCCGATCCTCCCTTTTCCGGATATCGCACGTGAAACCGTCGTCTTGGAAACACCGAGCGCATCTGCAATGTCTGCGATCGTAAGTGTTTTATTTTCTTCCACTTTTCGTCCCCCTTAAAATCATCCTGTGGTTTATCATTTTTCACTCTTTTTAAGAACAAATCCGACTCTTTTTTATGTTATTCTTTACTCTTTGCATCCCATATGTTATACTTTTAGCGCAATCGGTTGTTCTATTGTATTTTAGCAGTTTTTTTGACAAACATCAACTGGTTTGCACGGTTTTTGCAAATTTATTTTTTAAGGGGGTTTTTACTCATGGATCATCTTTTATTCGGGGCCGCCTACTATGACGAATATATGCCCTATGACCGCATCGAAACAGATATGCAGATGATGAAAAAAGCAAATATGAACGTGATCCGCATCGCTGAATCTACCTGGAGCACCTTAGAGCCGCAGGAAGGCGTGTTTAACTTCACACACTTAGACCGCATGCTGGACGCCGCAGAAAAATATAATATGCACGTTATCATCGGAACACCAACCTACGCCATTCCGTCCTGGCTTGCCAAAAAATCAGACACCATCCTGGCTGTCACCGAAAACGGTCCTTCACTCTACGGACACCGGCAGAATATGGATATCACCGATCCGACCTACTTGAAATATGCCGAGCGTATCATCCGTACACTGATGGAGCATATAAAAGACCGCTCCTGTATCATCGGCTATCAGCTCGACAATGAAACGAAGCACTACGGCACAGCAGGAAAACATGCACAAGAGCTGTTTGTTTCTTATTTAAAAGAGCAGTTTCCGGATCTTTCTGCTTTTAATCTGGAATTTGGTCTGGATTACTGGAGCAACCGTGTAGATGACTGGTGCGATTTTCCGGATATCCGCGGCACGATCAACGGTTCACTTGCTGCTGAATATGAAAAATTCAGACGAGGGCTGGTCACAGATTTTCTGCACTGGCAGTCCGATATTGTGCGGGAATATAAGAAAGAAGAACAGTTTATTACCCAGAACTTTGACTTTGAATGGCACGATTACTCCTACGGTCTTCAGCCGGATGTAGATCAATTTGAAGCGGCTGAATGTATGGATATTGCCGGATGTGACATCTATCATCCTTCCCAGGACGATCTGACCGGAGCTGAGATCAATTTCTGCGGCAGTATTGCACGCGGCTTAAAGAAATCAAACTATCTGATCCTCGAAACAGAAGCACAGGGCAATCTGGAATGGCTCCCTTATCCGGGACAACTCCGTATGCAGGCATACAGCCACCTTTCCTGCGGTGCAGACAGCGTTATGTACTGGCACTGGCATTCCATCCACAATTCGCTCGAAAGTTACTGGAAAGGCGTGCTCTCCCATGACTTTTCAGAAAATGCGACTTACCTTGAAGCATGCAGGCTCGGTGCCGAAATGAAGGAATACGGTTCACACCTGCTCCATTTAAAGAAAACTAATCGTGCGGCAATCCTTGTAAGCAACGAATCCCTGACCGGTCTTCGTTTGTTCCCGTTCAAAGGACATGAAAACAGTTCTTACAACGATGCTGTGCGCTGGCTTGCTGATTCCCTGTACCGTTTAAATATAGAATTTGATGTCATAGACAGCTCCGAAACGGATCTTGGCAGATATGACCTGTTGGTCGTTCCCGCATTCTATGCAGCCAAAGAATGTGTTCTGGCGCGTATCAATGATTATGTCGCAGGCGGCGGTCATCTGATCATCAGTGCAAGAAGCGGCTTTTCCAATGAGCATTTAAAGATATACTCCGATATGCAGCCGCATATGCTGACTGACTGCTGCGGCATCCATTACAGCCAGTTTACTGCACCTAAAAATGTTGCTTTAAAAGGCACGGGCGCACTCTCTGGCTTACACGGAAACGCAAAAGACTGGATCGAACTTGTGATCCCGGACTCTGCGGAAACACTCATTTCCTATGAGCACCCTTACTGGGGTGAATATTCCGCCGTCACCTGCAATCACTACGGCAGCGGACTTGCCTGCTACATCGGATGCTTTTTTGAAAATGAAGTTCTCGATGCGCTTGTTTCCCACTTTGCAGGGGAAGCAGGACTTTCGCTCCCGGACCTGCATTTCCCGCTCATCCTGCACGAAGGAACAAATACCGCAGGAAAGCAGATCCGTTACTATTTTAACTATTCCGGCTGCGAAAATTCTTTTACCTACAATGCGCCGGACGGCATTTCCCTATTAGACCAAAAAGCGATCACAAACGGTACTTCGCTTACTCTCGCTCCATGGGATTTTAAGATTATTGAAGAACAATAAGAGCAAAAAGAGAACGGTCACTGCAACAGTGATCCGTTCTCTCTTTTTTTAGATTCCACGGAAAGAAAATTCAAATTCTAATTTTCCGGTCACAGGGAGCAGAAATTCTTCGTGAGTCCTTGCTCCCCAACTGTCATCCCCGGCAACGCCCATCTGTGCTTTCGCCACACGGACAACCGTATAATGTACCGGCGGAAGCTCATATGCGTGTTTTGCATTTTCCATCTCATGCGGTGTATACGGCAATGCACTGAAATTGATGCCATCTCCGCTAAAGAGCATGCCTCTGCCCTTGTGATCTGTCACTTTCGCATAGCGGACAGCACTCTTGCTGCCGCATTCCTGCGGAACCAGATATTTTGCGATGTTATCCTTCACTTCATTCTGATAGATTCCAAGCTTTGCACCCTGCGTCCGATCCGCATAGGTCTCCTGTGGTCCGAGTCCATACCATTCCACATGGTCATAATCGGCATTCAGCTTAAACATCACGCCAAATTCCGGCATATCTCCCAGTTCTTTCACCGACTCATAGGAAAGCTTTGTTTTTATCGTGCCATCGCCGAATACCTGATACGTCAGTTCACAGTCCGCTTTCGGTACTGTCGGCATATGATACGTGTAAGTGACAGAAACACTGTTCTCCTCCTCTTTGATCACAGGCGGATGATTGTCAAATGTTCCGTCTGACTTATGCGTCAGATACATACTGGCAAGTTTCCACTGTGCGTAGCGCTGCGGCATCAGATTTCCACAATCGTTATCGGTAGGCGCACGCCAGAAATTCGGCATCGGAACCGCTTCGATCATTTCTTTTCCCGCATAGCGATAGGAAACAAGTCCTCCGCTCAATCCGGAAAACAGCACATCAAAATTCTCGCCCCGCACTCCGAGATTCAATTTGCCATGAATAACCTCGATTGGCGGATTCTTTTTCTTTGCATCTGTTCCTTTGACGCAAAAGATCTCCTGACCGAACGCAACCTCATGTCCGGCTTCTGCCCACAGTGTATCTTTTTTTAAGGCAAAAGACACAGTAACCGCATATTCCCCCGGTTCTTCCGGCAACGCAAACGGCATCGGATAGTCTTTCGCCAAAAGCGGTGCTGTATCGGTATCGATCGTTACCTTTTTCACAAAGTGTCCTTCTTTTTCAAGTATCACAGTGCAGTCAAACTGATCCGTGTTCAAAAACAGATTCTTATTCGTCACATGGATCTGCTCTTTGTCGATCATGACACTGATATTCTGGTAATTATATTTTACCGACGGCATCTTCGGAGACTCATCACGCTCACCGCCGTATACGATTCCATTTCCGCTGAAATTATAATCGGTAGGCCGTTCTAAGAAATCTCCGCCGTATGCCTGAAATTCTTCACCATAGCGGTTTTTCTTTAAAATGGACTGATCAATGTAATCCCAGATAAAGCCGCCCTGATAAAGCGGCTCGGTATCCGTCAGATCTGTGTATTTGAACATTCCGCCGCAGGAATTTCCCATCGCATGCGTGTACTCGCAGCAGATAAACGGTTTACTGCGGTCTTTCTTTAAAAACTCCTTGATCGACTCAACAGACGGATACATCTGACTTTCCATATCACTGCTACCGTTATAGCGTCTGTCATTGAACACGCCTTCGTAATGCACCAGTCTGGTCGGATCGAGCTCACGGAACTTCTCAGACATGTCATAAATGACTTTTCCGCCATAAGATTCATTTCCGCAAGACCAGATCAGGATCGCCGGATGGTTCTTATCCCTCTGATAGCAGGAATTCACACGATCAAGCATCATGCCCTCCCACTTCATATTGTCTCCCGGAACCACCACGCTCTTGTCTTCAAGTCCTCTCGCCACCGGGTCCCAGGAACCGTGGGATTCCAGATTATTCTCTGCGATCATATAAAGTCCGTAAGCATCGCAAAGCTCATAGATCCTGGAATCATCCGGATAATGGCAGGTGCGGATGGCATTAATATTATTGCGCTTCATGGTCACAATGTCTTTTACAAGTTCCTCGACCGATACAACACGTCCTGTCTTGGAACTGAATTCATGACGGTTCACGCCCTTAAAAACGATCCGTTTTCCATTCAGGCACATGATATGATCTTTCATCTCAAAACGCCGGAAACCGACTTTCTGCGCGATACACTCCTGCGTTTTACCATCTTTTTTCACTTCCATCTTCAGATCATAAAGGTACGGATCTTCCGCACTCCACAGATGCGGTGCTTTCACCGGCACAGACACATGGCTTTTTCCGTCAAGCCCAACCTCTGCCTCCGCTACCGTTTCGCCGTCCGCACTAAGCGTAAGCTCTGCCACACCGCCTTCTCCCATCACGGTAAGATCTATCGAAAGCTCCGCATCCCGGTACGCATCATCCAAAAGTGTGCGGATACACAGATCATAGATGTGAACTTCCGGTCGCGTATACAGATAAACGCTTCGGTAAAGTCCGGAGAAACGGTAAAAATCCTGATCCTCACACCAGCTTCCTGATGTCCATTTAAAGACCTGCACCGCCAGTTTATTCTCTCCGTTTTTCACATACGGCGTCAGTTCAAATTCAGACGGTGTAAACGTATCCTCACTGTATCCGACAAAGTTTCCGTTCAGCCAGACCGCAAGTCCGCTCTCTGCGCCCTGAAAAGAAATATAAAGCGGCTTTCCCTGCATATTTTCCGGCACTTCAAAGTATTTCACATAGCTTGCCACCGGATTGAACCTCTGTGGGATTTCTCCCGGCCCAATCTCCTCTCGTCCGTCCCACGGGTACTGCACATTCGCATACTGCGGCGTATCATATCCTTCCATCTGGATATGTGCCGGCACACGGATGTCATCCCAGCTTTTACAGTCAACCTCTGTCTGTTCAAATCCCTTTATCGTCTGCCCATAATTTTTTGCATAATGGAATTTCCAGATCCCATCCAGCAAATAGCGGTAACTACTGCTTTTTTTCTCACATTCCGCCCATGATGCATAAGCCACATGATCGGAGTGTGCCTCCATCCGGTGATCCATAAAATATTCCGGGTCTTTCACTTTTTCATAACGAAATTCATCCATACTTTTTTGAACCTCCATCTTCTTCTTGTTTTTAAAAAGGCTGCCCCAATACACGAGAAATAATTTCTTCACATATTTGAGACAGCCTCTGTTTTTCATATTTCGCACTTTCTATGCGCTGCTTACTTTTTATTTTACTTCACAGCACCGGTGATACCTTCTGCGAAAGATTTCTGCAGACAGAAGAATATGATCGCTGTTGGCAGTGTACAGATCAGTACGGCAAGCATCAGCATACCATAATCCGTAACATAACCCTGCGTCAGGTTTGCTACAACCATCGGCATTGTAACACTCTTTTCATCTGTCATAATAACCTTCGGCCACAGGTAACTGTTCCATGCATTCATGAATGTGATCGTCATGGCAGCCGCATAAGTGGACTTCATTGTCGGAATGAACATCTGGAAAAAGATGCGCAGTTCGGACAATCCGTCAATTCTTGCCGCTTCGATAATATCATGCGGGAAAGAACGTGCGCTCTGACGGAACATCATGATAAGGAATGGTGTAGAGATCGTCGGAAGAACAAATCCGACCGTGGAATTTAACCATCCAGCCTTAGAAAACATCTGGAACAACGGAATCAATGTTGCAACAAACGGAACCATCATTGCCAGAAGGATGATGTTCATTACCAAATCTTTTCCTTTGTCATGAAAGATCTCAAATCCGTATCCTGCCAGAGAACAAATGACCAAAGATACCAGTGTCAGAATGATCGCATATTTAAATGAGTTTCCAAGTGCCCGTGCAATGTTCTGGGAAGCCACCAGGTTTTTAAAGTTTTCAATCAGATACGTGCCCGGTATAAGACGTCCGCGTGTGACATCCACACTCTTGTTCGTAGCTGCTGCTACCATCCAGTATAACGGAAAAACGGATATAAAGGACACGATACATAAGAATGCATACATTGCAAATTTTCTACCTTTAGTCACGTTTGTCACCTACTTTCATCTGAATAAATGCTAAAATAGCAACCAATATCAGGATAAAGAACGACATTGCTGCCGCATATCCGAAATTCGGCACATATTTAAAGGACATATTGTAAATATAATGAGACATCGTGATCGATGCATTTGCAGGACCACCGTCTGTCAGGTTTACAGATTCATCAAACAACTGCAGTGTACCGTTGGTAGACATGATCGCTGTAAGAAGAATCGTCGGTTTTAAAAGCGGAGCTGTGATCTTGAAGAATGTCTGCATCGGAGACGCTCCATCGATCTTTGCCGCTTCATATACGGAATATTCAATGTTCTGCAGTCCGGACAGATAAAATACCATGTTGTAACCCGTCCATCTCCAGAGAAGACCTATGATGATAACGATCTTCGCACTGGTCGGATGTGTCAGGAACGAATATGGTGCATCTAAAATACCGATTTTCATCAATGCAAGGTTGATGATACCATTGTTTGCAAACAGCGTACGGAAAATGGTTGCATAAGCTACCAGTGAAGTCGCACACGGTAAAAAGATCATGGTACGGAACAGTCCTTTAAATCTTAAGTTCCGGTTGTTTAAGATTGAAGCCAGAATAAGCGCCAAAATCAACATAACCGGTACCTGAATGATCAGGTAAAAAAATGTATTTTTAACGGACTGCATAAATACAGTATCCTTGAACATTCGTGTGTAATTTGAAATGCCGCAGGGTTTCATTGCCGCCCCTACGCCTGTCTGGAAAGACAAAATGAATGCCTTTACCATGGGCACAAAACTCATTACCAGAATCAGCAATGCTGCCGGTGTCAAAAATGCCCATCCGGTCAGATTATTTCTTTTATCCAATGACATTTTTCTTGATGGCTTACTCAAGGAAACTCCCTCCTTTTTGCGTCTTCGCAAGTTGTTTTTGGAAGAAAAAGGGAGAACAGCCGGTAAAAACCGTTCTCCCCTTCTGATATCAGTATTACTGACCCATATTAAAGTTTACTGTGTCTTCTGCTGTCTGAAGCTCGGTATCAATGTCAGATCCCGCAATTACGTTTGTGATAGCAGTAGCAACTGCATCACGGCCTTCATAGTAGTAAACACCCGTAATATTGGACGGTACCTTTGTAGCAAATTCTACGATCTTAGCAGATACTGCATCGCCGCCAAAGAACTCGCTCGGCTCTGCATATGCATCTGTACCGCCAGCCGGTGCCCATGTTGCGATCGCGCCACAGGAAAGGATGTTGTCATAAAGTTCTGTACTTCCTGCAAATGTGCTTGCAAGGAAATCATATGCAAGATCTTTGTTCTTGCAGTTAGCTGTTACAGCCCAAGATGATCCGCCGTTGTTGGAGTAGTTGGTCGCATCTGCGGAATCAACCAGTCTCGGTATATTAGTAATTGCCCAGTTTCCTGACTGATCTTCTGCTGTCTGAATGGAAGCCATGATCCAGCATCCGTTAATGGTTCCTGCAACATCACCATTTGTGATAGAACCTACATACTCATCCCAGCTGTTTACTTCGATGAGAACACCGCTGTCTTTCATATCTTTATAGGTCTCTGCAACCTCTTTTAATACATCGTTATTTACAATGTTTGCTGTCCCGTCTTCATTAAAGAGTGAAGAACCTGCAGACTGAAGCATCATCATGATCAGGTCACATTCGCCTGCCTGCATGGAGATCAACGGCTTGCCCGTTGCTTCTAATACTTTCTTTCCGTTTTCTATGTACTGATCCCATGTAATATCCGTAAAGTCATCTACGGTAAGTCCTGCCTGTTCCAGCAGATCGGTACGATAGCATCCGACAACTGCGCCGTTATCAAACGGAACACCGTAATTCTTTCCGTCTACTACAGAATATGCTGTTTTTCCTTCTGCAAACTCTGAAAAATCAATTCCGCTGTCTGTCATATCTGAAAATGCATCCGGATAACTGATTACGTTTTTCTGGAATGCATTGTCCTGCATCAACAGGATATCCGGTAATGTACTAAGATCACCAGAGGTAGCTGCTGTTGTAAGCTTAGTCTGAACATCATCCCAAGGTGTCTCAACAACATTTACGGTAACATCCGGATGATCTTTCTGGTATACTTTTGCTGCTTCGTTCATTGCGAAAATGTTGAACGCCGGATCCCAGCACCATACGGTAAGTGTATTTTCATCACCGCTTGCTGCTGCGGACTCTGTGGAAGATCCCGAAGCAGAATCCCCTGATGTGCTTGTGGAGCCGGAGCTGTCTGAGCTTCCGCAGGCTGCCATAGAAACTGCCATTGCTGATACCAGCATAAGTGATACGATTTTCTTTTTCATAGTTTTTTCCTCCCAATCGTTTATTTATAATGACGACAGTTTGAAATCACCCCTTTTTTCATTTGTGTAATTTGTACACTTTATTTCTTTCTGCCTTTCATTATATGTGTATTATACCAAATAGTACCTGTTTGTAGTGTGCAGAACCATCTGTAAAACGTGCATTTTCAACCACATTATAAAATAAGTGCATTTTCTACCATCCTTTTTCGGCAGAAATATGAAACGAAAGCAGTTTGCTCTCGTAATTTTCGGGATTTTTCTTCCACTGATAAGGCGTTGTTCCAACGATCCGTTTGAAATTACGATTAAACGTGGACGTTGTCGCAAACCCGACTTTCATCGCAATCTCATCCATCGAATCATTCGTCTTTTTCATCAGTTCACACGCCATCTGCACCCGTATCATATTAATATAATCCACCGGTGTCATGTTCATATATTCCACAAACAGTCTGCGGAAATGTGTCTCACTCATGTTGCACTTCTCCGCAAGCATCTCGATCCGTATGCTTTCCCGAAACCCTGTGCTGATATAATCAAGTGCATTCTTGATCTGGGAAACTCCCGGTCTCCTCGCATCATACAGTTCCTCGGTCTTATCGCAGTTGAGTCTTGCAATCTCAAGAAGCAGAGCTGCCGCAAGTGCATTCACCGTATCGGTGTAAAACTCCTGTTTCGTCCGCATCTCTTCCATGATCGTAAGTACGATAGTGACAAGCTGCGGGCACTCTCTTGCCCGCAGGCAGTTTGCTTTCCGGTTGATCAGCCGAAGCAGCTTGCTCTGATAAAGTTCATTATCCGGATACATATTCCGAAGGATCGTCTCCGGATCAAAATACAGGTACTCCCAATAACTTTTGTGTCCCGGCTCACTGTCTGTCGTATGCGGATAATTCTTTGGTATCACGCAAAGCATTTCTTTATCGTACTCCACCATCTCATCATCTAACGTCATTTCACCTCTGCCGTCCCTGCAATATCCGATCTCCATCATATTATGAAAATGCAGACGTGTAACCCCATTTCCGTATTCGCGGATCCACTCCTCTCCAAGCAGTGCCAAAACGAATTCTTTCTGCGGAATATCGTAATAACGCAGTTCGATCGTGTCTTTCTTTTTTCTTCCCATAGTCCTTCTCCTGTATGTCCTTTTTCATATTGTTTCATGATCCGGTTATGTAACATTTCTTTGTTATCAGTATAATTTTTTCTTCTGCGCTTGTCAATGTGCCCAATTTTTCTCCCGTTTTTCTTCCAATATATAACATATAAACAAAAGTACGGACACTGCCCCGTTACCTCTTTTCGGTATCTGACAGTGTCCGCGTTTATACTTCATCCCATCTGGATATTTTTATTCTTTTACTGCTGTGGCTCTCCTCCGCCTGCCTGAAGTGCTGCCAGCGCTGCTTCATCTGCCACAAGTGTATCGTAGTTGGTCACTCTTGCCTTGTCTGCATCAGAGAGTGCATTATACTGATTCCGGATCGTTGCCATGATCGTCGCACTCTCAAGTGTAACCGGTCCAATGCTGTCGATCTCAGAAATAATCGTTTCCGGTGTCACCTGCGGTGCGGACACATCCGGCACCGGTTCCGTCCGATATACCAGCACTGCATCCCCGACTTCAATATTCTCAAAAATCTTCTTCGCTGCACTGACCGGAAGGTTGATACAGCCATGAGAACCGCCGCGCAGATAGATCTCTCCGCCAAACGAGCTTCTCCATGTCGCATCATGCATACCGATACCGCCATTAAACGGCATCCAGTAATTTACAAAGGATTCATAATCCTCTCCCCGCAGAGTACGGTTCGTTTCCCTGCTGTTGATAAAATATGCTCCGGTCGGCGTATCATTGCCTGCCGCCACTTTTCCCGACACAAAATCGGTACTTACCACAAGCGCACCGTTTTTGTAAAAGTAAAGGTGCTGTGCGGTCAGATTGATCTCCACATAGGTGTTTCCGAAATCATTTGCCCCGTGACTGTTTGCACGCTGGGAATATTCCGGTTCACGTTCTACAGCTTCTCCGCTCTTGATATCAGAAAGAAGTTTCTCACGCTCTGCTGCCTGATCGATCTTCCAACCGTAACTTCCGCCCGGAACCGTCACCGTTCCTCCGCCTGTCATAGTCAACGTCTTATCATGTCCTGCAGTATTGTAAGACGCCGCAAGAGATTTTACATAGGAGGATATTTTTTCCTCGTCCACATTCACCGTCATATCGTCAGACACCGTAAGCCAGTCTGTGATCGCAGACGCATCAAGAACCTCTTTTTTGTCTCCGAAATCATAAGTAATCTTTGCTCCGGCATACTGATTGAGTGTAGTTACTGCCTCGTTTAAGCGTTCATCCTCCTCTGTGATCTCCGGATCTATGTAACAGCCATTTTCCTCCAATGACATTTTATCATTCAGATTTGTGATCGCGCGATGCACCGCTTCTCCAAAAGTCTCTTCATTGACTGTCGTTCCGTATTCCGCCGGGATCACTGTATATCCATCCATCACTGTATAATCCGAGATCTGTGCGTTTTTTGGTGCCTCCTGTTTTTCACTGTCCATGCAGTCCAATTCTGCCATGACCTCCGAAAGTTCATCCGTATCATAGGATACCATTGTATCAATACTGTACTCGGACTTTTTAAATAAAGAAACAATCCATCCGAACGCATTCTGCTCTTTTAAGCATTCTTCCAGACTGCCATCAAACTGCGGTGCAATGGATATGTCTCTTCCGTTTATTGTCTCTGTTTTTCCATCACGTTCCACTATAGAAAGTGTGTAACCATCGATCTCACTCCTGATCTTGTCTTCCACCTCCAAAACGGTTGCCCGCGAACTGTCGGTACCATTGATCTTTGTATGGAACAGGAAATGACTGTGAAAATAAAAAGCAAACGCCAGATATACCACAACCAGCAAACTGGTCACAACGCCTGCCGCGATCAGGGCAATCTGCTTTTTCCCACTTTTCCGCTTCTCTTTTTTCATAATTTCTGCCTCTTTTTTCTTTCATCTTATATACTCAAACATTCTCTATCATATAATCTTTCCAAATCCATTGTCAACGTTTTCGTGTAATTGTAATATTTTCTTAAAATTTATTAAAATAATTTGAAAAGAATTGTTCTTTCTTTTTTCTTATGCTATAATGCCAATTTAGATACGATTCGATTGAAGAAAAGGACTGGTGTTTTTATGAAAACCTTATCAAAAGAACGTTTTATGGCATGGTTTCAGAAATATAAGCACGGACTGCTTTTACTTTATTTTCTGATTTATCTGCCATGGTTTTGGTACCTCGAAAAAAAGGTGACGGTTCATTTCAACGTTATTCATATGGCGATCGACGATTATATCCCATTTATCGAATTTTTCGTCATCCCTTATTTTCTGTGGTTTTTTTATATTGCATGCGCAATGGCTTACTTCTTTTTTCACAGTACGACCGACTGGTATAAGTTATGTGCATTCCTCTTTACCGGGATGACTGTTTTTTTGATCATTTCCACGATCTATCCGAACGGTCAGTATCTGCGCCCGACCACTTTTGCCAGAGATAATATCTGTGTGGAGCTCGTGAAATGGCTGTACTCGACCGATACGCCGACCAATCTGTTTCCAAGCATTCATGTATATAATTCTCTTGGTGTACATATTGCCATTACAAACAGCGAATGCTTCAAAAATAAGAAAGGAGTCCGCAGACTCTCTTTTGTACTGATGGTCAGCATCATCCTCGCTACCATGTTTTTAAAACAGCATTCCGTATTTGATGTGATTACCGCTTTTGTCCTTGCCGCAGTCACACATTCTGTAATCTACGGCCATGCATTTCAAAAAGCAGACGATCAGGTACTGCAGGAGCAGCTTCCTTAATAAAATATTGACAAAAGGGATATTCCGCTTTGGAATATCCCCTTTTTTGACTCTTTTTTAATCTAATGTTTCCAGTTCCCTCTGCCAGGCTGCTGCCGCCGCATCACTCGGCATTCTAAGATCTCCTCTCGGAGATACCGCAACGCTACCTACCTTTGGCCCGTCCGGCAGACAGGAACGTTTGAACTGCTGTGCAAAAAATCTGCGGTAAAACGTTTTTAACCATTTTAAGACCGTCTCTTTATCATATATCCCGGCAAATGCGATCTTTGCCAGCCGGTAAATCTTAAACGGTGCATAGCCGAAGCGCAGAACATAATACAGATAAAAATCATGCAGTTCGTATGGTCCTACGATGTCTTCTGTCTTCTGTGCGATCTTTCCGTTTTCCGGCGGCAAAAGTTCCGGACTGACCGGTGTATCGAGCACGTCAAGAAGCACTTCTTTTAAGTCATCCTCCCCACAAGTATCCGCGTAATATTTTACAAGATGGCGCACCAGGGTCTTCGGTACGGAAGCATTTACCCCGTACATAGACATATGATCTCCGTTATAGGTCGCCCAGCCAAGCGCAAGTTCTGACATATCTCCGGTTCCGATGACCATTCCGCCGTTTTTATTTGCGATGTCCATCAAAATCTGTGTGCGTTCTCTCGCCTGCCCGTTCTCATAGGTAACGTCATGTACATTTTCATCTTGTCCGATATCTCTAAAATGGATGCGCACTGCATCACTGATATTGATCTCACGAAATTCAGCACCAAGACAGCGGATCAGCTTCACTGCATTTTCATAGGTACGATCGGTTGTTCCAAACCCCGGCATCGTAACTGCGGTGATCTGTCCGTGATCCATCCCAAGCAGGTCAAACGCACGTACCGTGACTAAAAGTGCCAATGTGGAATCCAAACCTCCGGAAATACCGACCACCGCATTTTTGCAGTGCGTGTGCTCCAGACGCTTTTTGAGTCCCATGGACTGGATCGAGAGGATCTCCTCACAGCGCCTGTCTCTGTCTGCTTTTTTGCCCGGAACAAACGGTGCCGGATCGACAAAGCGGGTCAATTCTGTTTCTTCCGGTTTCAAACAGAATGTATGGTTTACATAATTTTCCTGTTTTTGTTCAAACGTTGTCATCTTCCGACGCTCCGTATTCAGACGGAAGATATCAAACTCTGAATATATCGTCTCGTTGGCAAAACGTCTTGCCTCTTTTAAGATCGTACCATTTTCCGCAATTATATTGTGACCGGAATAGACCACATCCTGCGTGGACTCTCCGTCTCCGGCACTTGCGTAAACATAGCCGCATAACAGTCTCGCAGACTGTCCGCCGACCAGTGCCGTGCGGTAACGGTCTTTGCCCGTCGTCTCGTCACTGGCAGAAAGATTTACGATCACATTCGCACCCGCTAATGCATGTGCGATGCTCGGCGGCTGCGGCGTCCAGAGATCTTCACAGATTTCTGCCGCCACACGAAGCTCCGGCATACTATCACAGCAAAAGATCTGGTTCGTTCCGATCGGCAGCTCCAGATCCGGTAAAAAACGGGTACGCTCCACCACCTTCATACCCTTCGTGAAATGACGCGCCTCGTAAAACTCGCCATAATTCGGAATAAATGTTTTCGGCACCAGTCCTAAGACCTGTCCACGGTTTACCGCCGCCGCCACATTGTATAATTTCCCCAGATGTTCATAAGGAAGTCCGACAAAAATAAGTGCATCCATCTCTTTGGTCTGTTCTGCCACGGACACCAGCGCTTTTTTTGCCTCCGCAAGCAGTGTCTCCTGTAAGAACAGATCCCCACAGCTATATGCCGTAATACAAAGCTCCGGAAAAACGATGATCTTCGCGCCGTTTTCTGCCGCTTCTTTTGCCAGTGCTACGATTTTTTCCACATTCTCCGCTGGATCTGCGACGCTCACTTTTGGTGTTGCCGCCGCAACCCTGATAAATCCCTGTCTCACTTTCCAATCTCCTTTAATTCATCTATATCAAAGGTATAATGCGTATTACAGAAATCGCAGTTTACCTCGATCGGTTTTCCATCCTTTATGATATCATCCAGTTCCGCCCTGCTTATGCTGGCAAGTGCCTTGGTCACACGTTCTTTTGAGCATCCGCAGTAAAAACGTACCGGCATCTTTTCCGTAATCTCAAGTTCCATTTCTCCGAGCAGCTTTTCCAAGATCATCTCCGGGTTATATCCCTGTGCCAAAAGACTTGTAACCGAAGTAACCTCCGCTACTTTCTGTTCCAACTTTTCGATAACGGACTCCTCTGCAAACGGCATAAGCTGAACGATAAATCCGCCTGCCTGTTCCACGGTATTTTCCTTATTCATTAGAACACCGAGACCTACCGCAGAAGGCACCTGTTCGGATACCGCAAAATAGTAAGTCAGATCTTCTGCAATCTCTCCGGTCTGAAGTGCTGTCTGTCCGATATAAGGTTCTTTTAACCCCATATCCTTAATCACGCTCATATTTCCCGCACCGATAGCTCCCCCGACATCAAGCTTGCCAAGCGCATTCGCCGGAAGTACCACATCTGGAACAAACGGATAGCCTTTGACATTTCCGGATGCATCTGCAGTAACGGTCATTCCGCGCATCGGTCCGTCTCCATTCACACGGATCGTTAAAAGATCTTTTTCTCCTTTCATCATGCTTCCCATCATGACTGCACCAGACATCAGTCTTCCCAGTGCTGCTGTTGCGATTGGACTCGTATTGTGACGTTTTCTTGCCTCCTCTGCAAGTTCTTTGGATGTGACCGCAAACGCACGGATCTGTCCCTCTGCCGCTGTTGCTCTTATCATATAATCTGTCATTTTATTACTCTCTTTCCTGAAAATTCTTCTTTTCCACTGTTTCTACTTATACTACCAACTTTCCCCCCGAAAATCAAGCCGCTTCCGCCTTGATTATTTTCTGTAAAAAAAGTATACTTAAAGCCATAACAACTTTTCGCTTTATTTTACATTCTGGAGGAATCACGTTGGAAAATTACGAACATCATATTACGAAAAGCATACGTTCTTTATATAAAAAGCGGCTTCCCGCTCCCCTCATTTACCTTGCACTGCTTATTTTTATCTGGTTTTATTTTAATATTTCGTCCGTTGTATTTCCTTTGACGGTCAGCACATTCGATTCTTTTGATCTGTCTTTGCAACGGCATCATCAGTATATTAAGACCACACTGTCTGATCTTTATTTTACCGGCTATACCCAGTCTGAATTCGGGCACACCAGCGGTTATTACTACTACACCATGCGAAACGGAAAATGCCTGATCGTGCTTTTATCTCCTTCCACCTGTGAAGAAGGTCTTCCTGAGATTGAAAAAGCAACAGTAACGGCACGCATTCTGCAAAAAACACCCTCTTACGAGCGCCTTTTAGAGCATCTCTCGACGGATCTTGACTGGACGGATGACGGCATTCGCGGGCAGCTTCCCGCCTATTACTTAAGCGAACCGGACTTTAAGCCCGTCACCAACAATATCCTGCTCGCTTTTCTGGTACTCAGCGGGCTGTATGCTGCTTCAAGCGCACTCTGTTTCTGTCTGTACCTTGCGTTCCCCTACCTTGCACCACCCTGCCACTGTCTTGCACCGTTTGGCAGGCCAAAAGAGCTTCTTGCCCTTGCCGAAGAAGAACTTGCGACACTGCCGCAGCTCGCCACCGAAGATATGTTTATCACTGAGCACTTTTTTATCGAAACTTCAAATTACGGTATTGCCATCGTACCGATCAAGGAGATCGTCTGGATCTATAAGCACTCAACCCTGCACAAGATCTTCTGGTACCATTTTAGTATATCCTATACGCTGCATATTACTGCGAATCATCATGTATACATTCAGTGTCCCAAAAATATCAAATCCGATATTGACGGTATCATCGACTATCTCGCAGAGGCAAACCATGATATTTTAGTCGGATTCAATGAAGAAAACCGCCGGAAAGTCCAAAAGATCCAGGGAAATCCGCTGCAAATGGAAAAATTTATCGCACTTTTAAAAAAGAAATTCTAAACCGAAAAGGGAATGGAAAACGTTTTTGTTCTCCATTCCCTTTTCTTTATCATATTTTATTTTCTCGTCTATCCGAACAGATTTCGGAAGAAATCCGTGATCGCTCTCCACAGATTTGCAAAAAAGGTTCCAATCTGCGATCCGCTGTCTGTAACCGAAGTCAGACCATCAAGCAGCTCCTGTGCTTTATTGATCGTATTCGCATCCAGATTCAGTTTACTCAATTTTAAAAGCAGATCCGTGATCTGTGCTTTTTCTTCCTCCGTCAATAAAAGCTCATATTCTTCACACGCGGCATCCACTGCATCCTGAATGCCCTCTTCATCATCCAGCCCATTTTCTACCATCTGCTGTTTCAGATATGCAATCAGGCTTTCTAAATCCTCGCCATCCACATTTGTAATACTATCTTCCAGCCGTCCAGTCACAACCAACTCATTGAGCGCACCGTCTATAATATCTTCCGGGATCTCCTGTCCCGTCATCTCGGAGTACGCCTTAAAGATACCCACCAGTGCAGCTGTCCCCGAAATAGAGGTCGGTCCTGCCACTATAATGTCCGCATCCGTGATACCTGCTGTCGCACACGCATTCTGATACATACCCTCGGTACAGAACGAAATATTTTTGGTCTGGATATCCAGCCCGCTCCCCTTCTCCTGCTTTACGATCACTACGGAAGATAACGATCTCGATCCGATCTCACTAGAAGCAATGTAAGAATCCAGATAGGAATGTTCCTCACTATTTGTAACATATACCACATCATACTGATCGAGCTGTGTGGCATCCACTCCCATCAGAGAAAACACCGTCGCCTTCTGCTCCTCTGTCAGATCAGATCCGAGTGCCAGATAAGGTTTATCTGCCGCTGTGATCTGTGACGAGGTATCACTGACATCCTGCTGTTCGATCGTCCCTGTCACTGTGCCTGCTCCTGCCGTAACAGAAGGAGAAAGCATCGCCGCCGCAAGCAGCACGCCGACAAGTGGTTTTGCGATTTTTTTCATATTGTTCCTCCTTGGATACTGCCCCATTTCCTATAAGGTATTGTGCCACAAACCATTTTCTTTGTCAAAGTCTGCCAAGCTGTTCAAAGATCCAGTCCGAAATATCCCGGTAAACCACCTCTTTGTCCGTTTCATTTAAGATCTCGTGCCTGTCATTCTCATAGAGCTTGCAGCGCACATCCGAAATCCCCGCATTCTGATACTTCCGGAAAACATACTCCACGCCTTCACCCAGGTTACCGACCGGATCATCCTTACCGGAAACCAAAAACAACGGAAGGTCTTTCGGTATTTTTGCGATGTTCTCCGGCTGATTATCAAAATAGACTGCCTCAAACAAACCGAGGTATGCATTATTTGAAAACGTAAATGTACATCTCGGATCGGAATAGTATTCTTTCACGATCTCCGAATCTTTGGTGAGCCAGCTATTTTGGGCATCTGCTCCGGTCAGGTCAAAACGATGATATGGCTTACCAAAGGTCAGCTTGCGCACCATATCACTATGGTGTTTCCATCCGTGCAGTCTTGCCGATGAAGTTACCGTTCGTATTGCTACCCTCACCTGCGCATCCGGAATATATCCGGTTCCCATGATGACCGCTCCTGCAAGCCCCGCTCCATGCAGGGAAAGATATTTGCGCAGCATATAAGAACCCATGCTGTGTCCGAGCATAAAGTAAGGTATTCCCGGATTCGCTTCCGCCGTCAATGTGCGCAGCGTATGCATATCCGCCACGACCGTATCACTCGGCTGATCCGCAAAATATCCCCAGTCCGCTTCTGTCTCTATTGATGCACCGTGTCCAAGATGATCGTGTCCCACCACCAGACATCCTAAGGACGCCAGATACGAAGCAAAAGCGTCATATCGGTCGATATACTCTATCATCCCATGCGTGATCTGTAAAACTGCCTTATACTCTGCACTATCCGGCACCCAGCGTATCGCATGGATCTGTGTTTTCCCATTCTTCGATAAAAACGTAAATTCTTCTTTTGTTGGCATATCACTGTCCCCCTGTTTCCTCTTTCGCTCATTGTTTCTCTATTCTACAATCTTTTTGACACTTCGGCAATGGTACCCGGACAGATTTAATAGTAATTTTATAATCACCCTAACGGTATTTCTGTATCACAATCTGAATACTGCGTTCCCCGTTATATTCATTGATCTTTGGATAATAGACAAACGCCATCGTCACCTGACTGTCCCTTCCTGTCTTTAAACTTTCCAGGGCACGGCTCCCGAATTTTTCTTCCACATAGGAGAAAAAGGCTTGCGGATCACCGAAATGGACTGCCTGCATCCATCTCCCATCCTCCATGACCAGAGAAAGCCGCAGTACATTTGCGTTTTTTCCAACCACACGCGCGCTGTGTATCCGGATACTGCGCGCTGCAAAAACCGGCTTGGTATTTTCCTTTCCAAACGGCTCCAACAGATCAAGCTGCCCAACCAGACGCTCTGTAATATAAGAAAGCGGCATGGCGACATCGATCGGTACGACCGGTGCAAAATCTGCATCCGTAAGCGTACAGTTCTCATTCATACGCCGGACAAATTCTTTGATATTCTCCTTTGGAAGTGACAAACCTGCCGCCATCGGATGACCACCAAATTTCGAAAAAAGATCTTTGCATTTTGTCATTTCCTCATACATGGAATACGCTTCAATCGAACGACCGGATCCTTTGACTCCATCCTCCGCATCGGTAAGTACAAATACCGGATGGTTATAACGCTCACGTATCCTTCCTGCGATAATACCCGCCAGACTTTCATGGCAGTCCGGCAGATAAACGATCATGACTTTCTGTGTGTCAATTCCGTCTGCCTCGATCTTTGCGACTGCCGTTTCCACCCCCTGCTGTGTCATGTCCTTGCGGCTATCATTTAATGCGATCAGATCAGATGCACACGCAGCCGCCGTCTTTTCATCCTCCGCTAAAAGCAATTCCAGCGAACGCTTTGCGGTGTCGAGCCTGCCGCTCGCATTGATGCAGGGGCCGAGTACAAAACCGATGTGGTAGGATTTTATCTCTTCCGGACTCAGATGATTCTGTAAGATCAGCGCACGCAGTCCCGGATTTTTGGTATGATGTATTTTTTCTAATCCGAGGCGGACAATAAGACGGTTCTCCCCAGTCAGATCTACCACATCTCCGACCGTTGCAAATGCCGCATTTTCCAAAAACTCATCTGCTTCTTCTCGTGGTATTCCACACTCCTCATACAAAACCTGAATGAATTTCCACGCGATTGCGGCACCGCAGAGCATTTTATAGGGATAACCACACTCCGGCTGATGCGGATTCACGATCGCATCTGCACTGCTCTTTAAATAATGCCGCTCTACATCTGTCTCTTCAAACGGAATATCATGATGATCCGTCACAACGACCGTCATCCCCTCTTCCTTTGCATAGGCAATGGCATCGATTGCCGCGATCCCATTGTCACAGGTTAAGATCGTGTCTACTCCATCCTCTTTTGCCTGACGGATCAGATTTTCATTGATCCCATATCCATCCTTCATGCGATCCGGAATCTTCACACTGGCACGCGCACCAACACGCCGCAGTCCCTTTAAAAGTATGTAAGTCGCACTTACTCCATCAATATCATAATCCCCGATAATACGAATCTGCTTCTTTTCCTTTATCTTATCCGCGATAATGGAAACCGCCCGGTCCATATCGTGCATCTTTCTTGGATCATGCAGTCCATCCGCTCCTCCATACAGATATTGTCTAATATCATCCGGCTCTGTCACATCACGATTCCTGATAAGTCGCGCGATTACCGGATCAATGGAAAACTGTTCTCCGATCTTTACAAAATCTGCACCTTTTCGAATTTCCATCCAGCGTTCAAGCATAATCCACCCCGACCAGTGCCAGTCCGCGCGGTGAAATCGTATAACCCGCCCGCTCTCTGTCTTTGCTCTTTAATGCCTCGTCAACTGAATCAACGGTTCGTTTTCCTAGTCCAACCTCAACAAGTGTTCCCACAATGATACGAACCATATTCTGTAAAAATCCGTCTCCAGTAATGGAGATTTCCACCTGTTCCCCGCTTTTTTCGATCGTGACTGCCATAATGCTCCGCACTGTAGACTTTTTCATTTTTCGGTTTCCGCAGAACGCCTTAAAATCATGCGTCCCAAGCAGCAGTTCTGCCGCTTCCCGCATCTGCTCTAAATCCAGTTCCTCCGGTATTACTTCCACCCATTTACGCAGAAAGACATCTGCCTTTGGCGCATTCCAGATCGTATAACGGTAAGTCTTTTTTACTGCGTTGTAACGGCTGTGAAAACGAAGCGGTACTTCTTCAATCGCAAGTACCCGGATATCCTCCGGCAGATATTCATTTAAATAGGTAAAGATCCCGTCCGCTTCAAAATGCTCCTCCAGCTTAAAATCCGCCGTCTGCGCCAATGCATGTACACCTGCGTCTGTTCTGCCGGAGCCATGAACTTCTACGGGATGTTCTGCCATGCGTTGCAAAACCGCCTCCAGCTTCCCCTGTATCGTCATATCAGTAGTTTTCTGCGTCTGCCAGCCCTTGTAACGGCTGCCATCATATTGCAGAATGATCTTATAATTTTTCATCTTCGTTCCTCTTATCTTCGTACTTTCCCATCTTAATGGCATCTTTAATGGTGTTTATTATAACACCAAACGAAAGGTTGTGCCACCGGAAGCGGAAAACGTGTGCAGCTTGCGCACACGCCGCCCCGGAAGTCTTTTTATACCAATTCCGCGATCCTCGAAACACCAACATAAATCTCTGAAATCCGAAACCAGGTCGGAAAATCCACAACTCCGGTCACCGGAAGACCGAACACCGACTGGAACACCCGCACTGCCTGTTCTGTTCCCTGTCCGTAGATGCCATCCACCGCAACGGTCGGAATTGCCGGATAATTCTGTGCGATCCGGTTTAACTGTTCCTGAATCGTGCGTACTTTTGTTCCGCTCGATCCAAGTTCTAAATTATATCCCGGCCAGGAGGACGGAATACCCGAAACTTCTTCTGCCACATTGATATACATATTATTTCCATAATAATAGCGCAGGATTTCGATCGCAGAGTAATTCTGATCGCCAAGATATTTGCTTCCCCACTGCGTCATCCAACCACTGCAGGTCACCCGCTCTCCGTCACAATACTGTGTCAGGATCGGCTGTCTGACGTTCGGTCTCGACAGATAGTTCTCAAACATCTCATCCACCACACGCGATATATTAGAATAAATATTTCTGCCGTATACAAATTTGTGGTCATAGGCAGTTGAGGACGTAATCGTATAATCGTAGCCTTGGTTGCGATACCACTCTGTATACACACGATTTAACGTAAATGACATAATCGCCAAAATATTTGCCCGGAGCGTAGCATCCGGCCAGGTCGCATAAATCTCGCTCGATGCCACATTTTTAATATAATCGCGGTATCTCACATAATAGTCTGCCGCAGTAGAGTCCTCCGGTGCTCCATCATGGACGATGATATATTCCGGTATCACCACACGGCTTAAAACGATCTCTCCGCTCTCTGTCACCGGTTTGATCTCTGCCTCTGCGATCTTTGCCGGATAATCTCCATAAAGTGTATTTGCCGGAATCACGATATTGTCGATCGGATCACCCGGTGCCTGCTCCGGCTCTAACTGTACCTCCTGTATCGCGGTCTCCTCCGGCAGCACCGCCACACCGGAAATATCGATCGGTCTAAATCCCTCCGCTTCCACCTGCACCGTATACTGGGCATACGGCTGGCTTTCTGACGGCTCCATGGAATACTCAAGCGGCGGCGCATTGACCGTAAGAACCTCGGTCTGTCCGGAAATATCAGTCTGCATTTCCTCTACGACCGCCCCAGGCTCTCCTGAATAAGAGATACGCACTCTTGCTCCCGATATTGGGCGAAATCCGGTTCTTGTCGTCACGGAAATCTGCAGCCTTCCCTTATCGACCGCGTTATTCTGCAAATAGCGTAAATTGTTTTCTGGCATAAGAACCTCTTATTTCTCATTCCATATATGATATGTGACTGTATTTCTCAATGTGATAAATCAACTCGAATCAGCGTTCACCATTACAAAAAAGATGTGCTATGCCGCTCACCGTGCGACATAACACATCTTTTTCTTTTTTTGGAGTTTTGGTCGATTTTATTCTACGATCTGTGTCCAGCCATATTTGTCTTCCAGCTTGCCCCACTGGATACCGGTCAATGTATCATACAATTTCTGTGTCAGCTCACCGATCTGGAAATCATTGATTGTAACAACATCCTCTTTGTAACGAAGCTCGCCTACCGGGGAGATAACCGCTGCTGTACCGGTACCAAACACTTCTTCGAGCTTTCCGTCATGTCCTGCTTTCATCAGATCATCGATTGCAAGATGTGTTTCATTTACCTTGTAACCCCAGTCTCTTAAAATATGGATCATGGAATCTCTGGTTACACCCGGAAGAACAGTTCCCTCAATCGGAGCTGTATAGATCTCGCCATCAATCTTGAACATGATGTTCATGGTTCCTACTTCTTCAACATATTTACGATGCTCGCCATCCAGCCAGAGTACCTGCGCATATCCCATCTTTTCTGCTTTTACCTGTCCTAAAATGGAACCTGCGTAGTTACCGCCGCATTTGGTAAATCCGGTACCGCCTTTTACTGCACGAACCAGCTCGTCCTCTACAAGGATCTTAACCGGATCAAGCCCTGCTGCGTAGTAAGCACCTACCGGACAGCAGATGATCATGAACTTGTAGGAAGATGCCATATGTACCCCGAGTGCTGCCTCTGTCGCGAACATAAATGGTCTGATGTATAAAGAAGTATTCGGCTTGGACGGAACCCAGTCAGCTTCCTGTTTTACCAGCGCACGAACTGCTTCTACAAACATATCTTCCGGAAATGCCGGCATACAGAGTCTTGCGTTGGAATTGATCATTCTTCTCGCATTCATTTCCGGACGGAATAACTGAATCTTTCCATCCTCTCTGCGGTATGCCTTCAAGCCTTCGAATGTCTCCTGTGCATAGTGAAGTGTCACACATGCCGGATCCAGTTCAACCGGTCCCTGCGGTACGATTCTCGCATCATGCCATCCTTCATCCTTTGTCCAGTCCATGATAAACATATAATCTGTCATATATTTACCAAAACCAAGGTTATTCTGATCTGGTTTCTCCTTTAATACTTCTCTTTTTTCAAATCTGATATCCATTTTATCGACCTCCAAAATTTTTTTGCCGATTTGTAAATTTTTTGCATCAGCAAATCCTTGTCATTCATTATTATACTTTTTTTCTTCTCTGTCAAGATTATTCCCAGGGCTTATGCGGTACATGCTCTAAAGTTATGTCTCGTTCTGTTTCCATAAAGAAAATTTATAGTTGACCAATACTCGCCAGATAACCCACTGAACAAGCATGGCTTCTATTTCCCTGTCGTTATAACAAAAACAGAGACAGGATATCTCTATCCTGTCTCTGAACATTTACCGTGACTTTATCATAAAGTCTTATCAACAGACGCAGATTTCTCTTAAACAGTCTGTACTTTTAACATGTTGGTTGTACCGGACATTCCGATCGGCACACCAGAAGTGATAACTACGGTATCACCCTTCTGTAAACCTTTTTCTTTTGCAGCAACTGCTACTGCTTCATCAAACAGATCAAATACTTCTTTCTGCTCATCTAACAGAATCGGAGTAACACCCCATGCAAGGTTAAGCTGACGGCATACCTTTTCATCCATTGCACATGCTACGATGTCGCAATCCGGCTTATAACGGGATACCATCTTTGCAGAACGGCCAGACTTCGTAACGCTGATGATTGCCTTTGCTTTTAAGTCAAGTGCTGTAGTACAGGTTGCATGGCAGATAGCATCTGTAACATCCGGGTTTGCTTTTCTGTCGTTTTCGAAAAAACGTCTTCTATAGTTGATATCTTTTTCTGTACGTTCTGCGATCTTAACCATGGTCTTTAATGCTTCTACCGGATAGGAACCTGCAGCGGTCTCACCGGAAAGCATGATTGCAACCGTACCATCATAGATAGCGTTTGCAACGTCAGTTGCTTCTGCTCTGGTCGGTCTCGGGTTCTTGATCATGGAATCAAGCATCTGTGTTGCAGTAACAACGATCTTTCCTGCCTGATTTGCTTTTTTGATCAGGTTTTTCTGAACAACCGGAACTTCTTCGCATGGAATTTCAACACCCATGTCACCTCTGGCAACCATGATACCGTCTGCTGCTTCTAAGATGCCGTCGATGTTACGAACACCCTGCTCATTTTCAATCTTTGCAATGATCTGGATGTTCTCGCCGCCGTGTGCTTTTAACAGATCACGGATTGCGATAACGTCTGCTGCTTCACGGACGAAAGATGCTGCGATAAAGTCTACATCGTTTTCTGCACCCCAGATAAGATCAGCTTTATCCTTTTCGCTCAAGTAATCCATGGAAAGATCTGTTCCAGGAACATTTACACCTTTGTGATTGGAAACCGGTCCGCCGTTCATTACGGTACATACGATGTCTTCACCGGATACTTCTTTTACTTCCAGTCCGATCAGACCGTCATCTAACAGAATAGAAGATCCCGGCTTAACGTCTCTCGGAAGTTCCTTATATGTGATGGAAACTTCTTTTTCAGTTCCAAGAATATCTCTTGCGGTCAGGGTAAATTCCTGTCCTTCTTTTAATTCTATTTTTCCTGCTTCAAAGTCACCAAGACGGATTTCCGGTCCCTTTGTATCAAGCAGCGCTGCAACCGGCAGACCAAGCTCTTTTGAGAACTTTCTTAAGTTCTTTAATCTTCCGCCGTGTTCATCGAAATCACCGTGGGAAAAGTTCATTCTGGCAACGTTCATACCAGCTTTGATCAGCTCTTTTAAGGTATCTCCCTTTTCCGTGGATGGTCCCATTGTACAGATAATTTTTGTCTTGCGCATACAGTTGTTCCTCCTATAATTTTACAATAATTTATACAATAATTTTTTATGAAGTTAAGATTTTTCGGCATTTTGCCCATACAAAACCCGAAAACCCTTTGTTTTTCACCCGAGTATAGTAGCACAAAGTTTTCAACTCTGCAAGCACAGATTACAGTTTTTTTACAATTTTTGTCAACGACAGGATGTACTGATCGATTCGATCGCAACTGCCCCTCCCCGGACAACTTCTATCCTCTTATATTTTTCCTTTAAAAGCGCAATTAATTCATTATTTCTGCGTTCCGTTAATTTACACTCCAAAAGGACGCTGTCACTGCCGATATCTTCCACCTGAACGCCGAATACCTGCGCGATCTGAAAGATCTCTGCTTTCTGTTCCACACTGCATCCGAGCACCTTCGCAAACAGGATCTCTTTCATATGGATCGGCACATTGGTCAGATCGATCACTTTTATGACTTCCACCATACTGTTTAACTGTTTTTTGATCTGTTCAAATGTGATATCATCACTGGAAACGCCAATAGTCATGCGCGAGATCGTTTCATCCTCTGTCGTTCCTACCGTAAGGCTCTGCAGATTGTAGGATTTTCCGGAAAAGAGTCCGGAAACTTTCGCCAGCACACCGACTTATATAATGCGATCCATCTGTTCTTCATTTCCGTCTCCTCCTACTTCAAGATCATTTCGCTCATCGGATTGCCGCTCTTTACCATCGGCAGAACGATCTCATCCGAAGATATCATAAATTCAATAATGACCGGTGCATCCGTGTGCGCTGCCGCCTCGTTAAGCGCCGCCTCAATCTCTCCTGCTTCCGTGACGCGGATGCCGTATGCTCCGTAGCTTTCTGCCAGTTTTACAAAATCCGGTTCGTAAGGCGGACATGCCGGATTTGGTCCTTTACAATTTGCAGGACAGCTTTTTCTTTTTCTGAGACAGGTGATCTCATAACGTTTTCCATAAAAAAGCTGCTGCATCTGACGCACCATGCCAAGATAGTGATTGTTAAACAGACATACAATGACCGGCACTTCCTCCGTCACAGCGGTCGCAAGTTCCTGGATGTTCATCTGCATACCACCGTCTCCTGAGATACAGATGACCGGCTTGCCAGGATTTCCGATCTTAGCTCCGATTGCTGCTGGAAAACCGAATCCCATTGTTCCGAGTCCCCCCGATGTGATAAGCTGTTTTTCTTCATCCATATCCAGATACTGGGTCGCCCACATCTGATGCTGTCCGACATCCGTGACAAAAATGCCCTTCTTAAACTTTGCATTGATCTGTTCTAAGATCATCTGCGGAGTCATTCCTGCATCCCGGCGCATCTCAAGTGGTTTTTCCTTTTCCCATCTGCGGATCTTTTCGAGCCAGGCGGCTGTATCTTTTTTTTCTGCCCATTCGATCAGTTTTTCCAGTGCACTGTTGGCATCGGCTACGATCGGCACATCTACGACCACATTTCGCGAAATAGACGCTGTATCGATATCGATGTGGATAATCTTTGCCTTCGGTGCAAATTCATTCAGATCACCCGTAATACGGTCGTTAAAACGGGTTCCGATGGAAAAGAGCACATCACACTCACTGACCGCCTTATTGGAGGCATATTTTCCATGCATACCGCAGTTTCCGATGTAGAGCGGATGAGTGGTCGGCAATGCACCTTTTCCCATGATCGTCGTGACCACCGGAATTTGCATTTTCTCTGCAAATTCTTTCAGATTTTTTCCCGCTCCTGCAATATTAACACCGCCGCCCGCAAGGATCAGCGGCTTTTCTGCTCCCTTTAACAGTTTATACGCTTTTTTCAACTGACCGACATGCGCGCTGGTGTTGATCTTGTAACCACGGATATCCACATGCGCCGGATACTCCGCAGAACCTGTCTGCACCTGAATATCCTTTGGAATATCGACTAAGACCGGACCCGGCTTTCCGCTTGCCGCAATCTGAAACGCCATCTTTATGATACGTCCGAGATCCTCTCTCTTACGCACAGTCACACCATATTTTGTAATACTTCTGGTCATCCCTACAATATCCACTTCCTGAAACGCATCATTTCCGATCAGATTAAGCGGTACCTGCCCGGTAAAGCATACCAGCGGAATGCTGTCATAATGCGCATCAGCAAGCCCTGTGATCGTATTTGTCGCACCAGGACCGCTGGTCACAAGGCAGACTCCAACTTTTCCGGTCGATTTTGCATAGCCTTCCGCCTCATGGATCAGTGCCTGCTCATGACGCGGGAGAACGACATGGATATCATCCTGCCGGTATAATTCATCCAATAGGTCTGTCACCATTCCGCCCGGATAACCGAAGACGGTATCGACACCCTCTTCCTGCAATGCCTTTACAAATAATTTTCTGCCTGTGATATCCACAAAAATTCTCCTCCTTTTTCTAACCGATCAGGCCGGTACATTTCAACAGATAGATCCAGCCCGTAAGGGTAAACGATGCGAGCAGCGTAGTCGTCACAACGATACTTGCTGTCAGCACGCCGTCATTATTCATATTTTTTGCCATGATATAGCAGCTCGGTGTTGTCGGTGCCGCAAGCATGATAAGTATCCCGATAATCTTCTCCCCGGCAAATCCCATTGCTGCTGCAACCGGAAGAAACACTGCCGTCTGTGCCACAAGTTTGATAAAAGATGCTGCTAGCGTCGGCCTTATCTTCGCAAGCGCCTTTCTTCCTTCAAAACCTGCTCCCATCGTGACCAATGCAAGCGGTGTCGCCATCCTTGCCACGTTGTCCACTGTCCGGTCAACGATCGTCGGAAAATCCAATCCGAGCAGTGATACCACAAGTCCAAGAAAAATACCGATAATGATCGGATTCTTTAAGATATTGATCCCCGCCTGTTTGATCTTGCTGATTCCCTGTCCGCTTTTTGAAACACCTTCGCTGCCTTCGTCCCAACCAGCCTCAAAGGTCAGAACCAGCACAGAATAGATATTATAAAGCGGGACTGCTCCGACGATCATGAGCGGTCCCATCGCTGAACTTCCGTATATATTCTCAATAAACGCCATTCCCATGACTGCGGCACTTCCGCGGAAGGAAGCCTGTACAAATGCCCCGCGCATGCTCTTATCTTTCAAAAATAATTTTGCTCCCGCCCAGACCGACCAGAAACAGATCGTGCTCACGATCGCACAAAACAGCACATACCTTAGGTCAAATACTGCTTTTATGTCCACCGCCGCAATATCCCGAAACAGCATAAACGGCAGCGTAACTTTAAAATTGAATCGGTTCGCTACTGTAACAAAGTCATCATTTAACATGCCGATCTGCTTTAAAAAATATCCCAGCACCATGACTAAAAAGATCGGCATGGTCACGTTGATGCTGTAAATAAAATTTTCCATTTCTATCCTTCTTATCTTATGTCCGTCATTTACGCGTTTTTCTCATAGGTCAAAAAGAAATATTCCAGATCAAAGCAGGTATGCTCATCACTTTCCGCCGTGATCTTCCAATCCTTGTTCTCATCAAGGTTCGGGAAATAGGCATCTGCACTGTATGCGTATTCGATCTTTGTGATGTACGCCTTTTCGCATTCGTCCAAAAGCAGGCGGTAGATGCTCTCCCCGCCGATCACAAATATATCCTCACTGTCATATTTTTTTAATTCTTCGTGCAGTTCTTCCACGTTATGTACAACTATGGCTTCCTCTACCTGATAGGATGGATTTGCGGTCAGCACGATATTCGTGCGGTTTTTCAAGGGTTTTTTACCCGGAAAACTCTCTAACGTCTTTCTGCCCATCACGACGATTTTTCCAGTCGTTGTCTCACGGAAAAACTTCATGTCCTCCGGTATGCTCGTCAGCAGTTTGTTCTGATAACCAATTGCCCAGTTTTTATCCACGGCTGCAATTAAATTCATATTCTTTTCCTCCTACACCGCGACCGGAATATTTTTGATCTGCGGTCCGGTCACATAATCATCCAGTCTCACATCATCCGGTGTAAACTGATAGAAATCCGTAATTTCCGGATTAAGCCAGAATTTCGGTGCCGGATGCGGCTCTCTTTTGATCAGTTCCTCCACAAGTGGGATATGTCTGTCATATATATGCGCATCTGCGATAACATGAACAAGCTCTCCAACCTGCATTCCGCAGACCTGCGCAAGCATATGGACTAACACTGCGTACTGGCAGACATTCCAATTGTTTGCGGTTAAAATATCCTGAGAACGCTGATTTAAGACCGCGTTAAGCGTCAGCTTATCCTCACCTTTTTTCTGCGTGACATTAAATGTCATGCTGTACGCACACGGATAAAGATTCATCTCCTGCAGATCCGCATGCACATAGAGATTCGTCAAGATCCTGCGGCTGAACGGATTATTTTTCAGATCGTAGATCACACGATCCACCTGATCCATCATTCCTTCCCGATAAGCATGCTTCACGCCCATCTGATAGCCGTATGCCTTTCCGATGGAACCGTTCTCATCCGCCCACTCATCCCAGACATGACTGTTCAGGTCATGGATATTGTTCGATTTTCTCTGCCAGATCCAGAGCATTTCATCCGTACAGCTCTTGATCGCTGTTTTTCGAAGCGTAATCGCCGGAAATTCCTTTGAGAGATCATAACGGTTCACCACACCGAATTTTTTGATCGTATAGGCACTGCTGCCGTCCTCCCAGTGCGGGCGCACTTTCTCTCCCTCAGTGCTCACACCGTTTTCCAGAATATCTTTGCACATGTTAATAAAGATCTGATCTGCTAAGCTCATTTTTTGTCTCCTTTTATTTATGCATAAATAAAAAATGTAATTGTTAATAGTTTATTATGTTTTGTCTGCTTATTCAAGTATATAATTTATCCTATTTTTCAATTCAGCATTTCTTCCAGCATATTTTCAAATGTATCCCGTTCCATATGATTTGCAGTCAGATAAAAATAGATTCCATCCCTTTCATATGCTGCATAAAAGCAGGTTCCCTTTTCATTCTCACCGAGATACACTTCCTTTTTGTCAACTCTCGATGCCTGCTTTAACAGATTTTCCGGTGCCTGCTGCCCGGATGCCGACACTTCAAGTGCAACCAGATTGCCATCCACTTCATAGTGCAGTGTTGCAGTCTTTTCATCCATATCAGACACTTCACCTTTTACCAGTGTCCCTCCGGGAACCAGTGTATCAAAATCCAGTCCCAATGTCTGTTCGCATTTTTTTAAAGAAACCTCTCCCTCTTCATCCGGCATTCCAAATCCGCGAAAATTCTGTTGTTCCACCTGCTGATAACGAAACTCATCCCCTGCCGGATAAACCTGCACCAGTATCGTGACCGCTACCGCGACTGCTGTCATTCCTGCCGCCGCTATTTTTCCGAATGGTTTTTTCTTCTTTTTCGATACTCCTGCCGCCTGCGGCATCTGTACCATCTGGGGCTTTTGTGCTGTTTTTTGCATCTGCGCCTTTTGCGCTTCCTCTGCTCTTACTTTTTTTATCGTATCTGCAATCAAGGATTCGGGAGCATGCTGATGATCTACATATTTTTTATATTCTTCCATTCCCATATTCCTCCTTCAGCTTTTCACCAAGCAGCTTTCTGCCTCTCGACAGCCAGGTTTTTACGGTAGCCTCTTTGGTATCCAGTATCCCGGCAATATCTTTTACAGTAAGCTGCTCATAATAGAACAGGTGTATGACGTCACGGTATTTATCCGGAAGTTCTCTCACCGCCTCATAAACATCCGAAAAATCTTCTGATTCCTCAGGTTCCTCCAAAAGCATCGCATCTTCATAGGAAGCACGTTTCCGATTCCATGCTGTTGTCGCAACACTTTTACATTGATTGATCGTCACCCGTATCAGCCACGCCTTTAAATGTTCCTCACTTATAATACTTTCCTGATGCGACACGAGTTTCAAAAAAACAGTCTGAAATACATCTTCTGCCGTTTCTTTATTATTTGTATTCAAGCATGCCAGCCGATACACCATATCCGCATAAGTCCGGACTGCTTCCTCGGCATCTACCGCATAACTCTCTGCTCTCTCCATGTGTATTCGTTCCCTTCTAGTACGAAAAATATGCCTGCCATCCGGCAGACATATTTATCTTAACATATCCATAGATACAAAAGCAATTTTATTTCTCAATATAGATCGGGTTCGTGTAATAACAATTACCCTGCGTATCCGTAATGCGGAACAGACAACAGTAATCTGTCACTTCATCCGGCTCCTGCATGGAGATTCCGTAATCATCAGATAATGTGAGCCATTCTCCGGTTCCGGAATTAGACTCCCACTCTGAAAACGGTGTTACACTTCCGTCTTCTTGAAACTGTATCTCTCTGGCGAACAGGTACGCACATACTTCATCCCCTGCGTTTAACATGACCTGATTTTTCTGTGGAAACAGTGTTGAATCTGTATCAATATCATTGTAAAATCCGATCAGTTCACCTTCCGGATGCTCTGCATCCACACGGACATGCGCATAGACGCTTTCCGGCAGATCTGCTCCATTTCTCCAGAGCATGAGCGGGATCTCATACTTTTTATAGTCCTCTCCGCTCTCAATCTCAAGTGCACAGCAGGCAATCGAACCGCCTGCCGCATCTGTTAAGAAAAAGCGTTTTCCGTCAAAGTTTGTATAGAGCTTATCATCCTCGGACAAAGAGACATCACTAGACAGCATCCAGAGAATATAGGTTCCTTCGTATCCCTCATCTTCCATCCAAAGCTGGTAATCCGCATGACCGAGGTTATTGACCTGATCTTCGGTAAGCTGTACAAAATACTCTCCCGGTGCCGTGGTATCTTCTTCCGGTGTCGTATCCGCAACATTCCAGTCCGTGATCGGTTCTCCGGAAAGTGTCTCAGTAAAATTTCTTACAAAACCGATATAATTATCACTGAACCCGATCTCGCCGTAAACATCCAGCCATTCATTTACATATGTCTTGTTCTCATACGGGAAATAGATCGCCATTCCATGTGTCATCGGAACATTGGATACCTGTTCTACCACACAGTCATCGATCGCTGCCTTAAGCTGCGCCGACTCACTTGGATACAGTTTCTGCATCCGCTCGGACAGATCGTACAAGTCTACCGTATCATAAAAGGTATTTTCGCTGACCTTTCCAAACGTCTTTGCCTGATCCCTGATCTTCGCAATTTTAGAATAACCGCCGTTTTTCAGTTCGTCCTCTGCTGCCTGCACAAAGGTATCCAGTTTTTCAATGACAGCATCTGTCTTTGAAAGATCCATACAGGAAAGTGTATAGTCCGGTGAAAAACGGTAATTATCCTCATAATAGCTGCTGTACGCATCCAGCACACAGCCCGCCGCATCTCTTCCGTCATAATATCCGTAATCCGTTATCTGGCGCAAGAAAGAGTAATCCCATCCGTCTCCCGCTTCCATTTCTTCGGAAGCGATCATATAATCCGAGTAATCCGAAAGTACATCTGCCACCTCAATCATTCCCATCAGGCAGGCATCAAATCCGATCCATTCAAATTTCTGTCCATCTGCCGCCATATCAGTATTGGCAAATGCTCTATCCAGTTCCTGCATGGACAATGCATCATAATCATAATTTTCATCGGCTCCATAACCGAGGATCGCTCCGCCTCCGTGATTCCAGAGCACCATGCTGTAATCTTCTGCCTCATAGGACTGGTATACAAAATCTGCAAAACCGGTCAGCGTATCCGGATCTGCCATCGTCCGTTCTCCGAGTGATGCCACCTGATTTAGTCCATCTCCCGTCAACTCAAATATCGCGCATTCATCATCCGGAATATCCGGATTCCACCAGTAATCGGTTCCACCTGTACAGATCAGGACTTTTAAATTTTCCTCATCAAAGCCGCATCTCTGCATCTCTTCAATATCTGCACTCGCAAGTCCGGATTCCGACTCCAGATTGGAGCCTACCATATATATCATAAGTACCTCTTTTGCAGCTCCCCCGGAAATAGCAGTGACATTCAGCTTTTCTTTTCTTTCTTTTTGCTCTGCCGCTTCTTCATATCCCTGTTCCGTTTTCTGCACGGATGCTCTTTGATCTATTCTTCCACAACCCGAAACAACTACTCCCAAACACAAAAGCAGTGCCGCTATTCTTCTATTCTTCATCTCATTATTCTCCCTTACTGTTTTTCTCTTCCTATACTTTTAAGCTGGTCCGGCGATGACGTATCCGCCGGACTATCTGCATAAGAAGGCATAAGCATGCGTATGCACAGTTATATTTTTTATAGCATAATAATTTTTCATAACAACATTCCCTTGATTGCAATCACCTATAATACTACACGGCTTTGCAAAAGGTTTCATAAAATACTTAAAAATTTAAAACAGCGGAAACCTGCTTGGATCTCCGCTGCTTTTCTCAATCATATTCCACAATTATTTCACTTCATCGATTGCTTTTCCGATGTCGTGCCGCATATACTTATTCGCAAAATCCACCCACTCTGTGGCAGCATACGCATTCGTTCTCGCCTCTTTTAACGTAGCACCTTTTGCAGTTACGCCGAGCACACGTCCGCCGTTGGTAACGATCTTGCCGTTATCATCAAATTTTGTTCCGGCATGGAAACAATAATAGCCGTCTTTTTCATCAAAGTTAGAAAGTCCCTTAATCTCAAATCCTTTTTCGTAGGATACCGGATATCCGTCTGATGCAAGTACCACACAAACTGCTGCGTTATCCTCAAACTGCAGATCGATCGTATCAAGTTTTCCATCCACGCAGGCTTCCATCACATCAATGATGTCATTTTTCATACGCGGCAATACAACCTGTGCCTCCGGATCTCCAAAACGTGCGTTATACTCTAACACTTTCGGACCGTCTTCGGTAAGCATCAGTCCGAAGAAAATAACTCCTGTAAACGGTCTGCCTTCTTCTGCCATTGCATCGACCGTTGCCTGATAAATATATTTTTTACAGAAATCGTCCACTTCTTTTGTATAAAACGGACTCGGAGAGAAATTACCCATTCCACCGGTATTTAATCCCTGATCCCCGTCTTTGGCACGTTTGTGATCCTGTGCAGATGACATGATCTTGATCGTTTTTCCATCCACGAAAGAAAGTACGGAAACTTCACGTCCTGTCATGAACTCTTCAATAACCATCGTATTTCCGGACGCACCGAATTTCTTATCCTCCATGATCTCCTTTACACCGGCTTTTGCCTGTTCCAGATTTTCACAGATCAGAACGCCCTTACCAAGCGCAAGACCATCTGCCTTTAATACGATCGGAAATTTTGCCTGTTCCAGATATGCAAGTGCTGCCTTCGGATCAGTAAAATTCTCATATGCTGCAGTCGGAATGTTGTATTTTTTCATCAGATCTTTGGAAAACGCCTTGGACCCCTCTAAGATTGCAGCGTTCTTCTTCGGCCCGAACACGCGCATTCCTTCTGCCTCAAATACATCCACGATCCCGCCGACTAACGGATCGTCCATGCCGATGATCGTAAAGTCTATTTCTTTTTCCTTCGCAAATGCGACCAGTCTGTCAAATTCCATCGCGCCGATTGGAACACACTCAGCAAGTGCTGCAATTCCCGCATTTCCCGGTGCGCAGTATATTTTTTCCACACGCGGACTCTTTGCCACGCTGGTCACAATAGCATGCTCTCTGCCTCCGCTGCCGACTACCAAAACTTTCATATCTGATTCTCCTTTTATTTTCTGTATCTGTCAGTTTTACTCTATATGTACTTTTCCGTTTTGTACCATAACTCTGCCGTTTGCGATCAGGTTCACGGCTTCCGGCAGGATCTGCCACTCCGCCTGCTCCATGACACGGCGCTGCAAGATCTCCGGGGTATCCCCCTCCTCAACTGCTACCGCTTTCTGTAAGATGATCGGACCGGTATCCGTTCCTTCATCCACAAAATGTACCGTCGCTCCGGTCACCTTTACTCCGCGTTCAAGTGCACCTTCATGTACTTTCAATCCGTAGTAACCCTTTCCGCAGAAAGAAGGGATCAATGACGGATGAATATTAATGATACGGTTTTCGTATTTTTTGATCATCATTTCCGGAATGACCACTAAAAATCCTGCGAGCACCACAAGATCCACTGCATAGGAATCCAGCTTTTCTAAGAAAGCCTGATTGAATGCCGCACGATCCGGATAGTCTTTCGGTGACACGCAGACCGCTTCGATACCATGCTTTCGCGCACGTTCTAAAGCATAGGCATCCCGATTATTGCTGATGACAACGGAGACCTCTGCATTTGTGATGGTTCCGTTGTCTGCCGCATCTAAAATTGCCTGAAGATTGGTTCCGCCTCCGGATACCAGTACCGCAACTTTTAACATAAGGTTACTCCCTTTTCTCCGTCTTCAATCTTTCCTACAACATACGGTGTCTCTCCTGCCGCACGAATCGCATCCATTGTCTTGTCAACATCTGCCGGATCTACTGCAAGTACCATACCAAGTCCCATATTGTAGGTATTGTACATCATCTTTTCATCCACATTTCCTTCTCTTGCCATCATCGCAAAGATCGGTGGAATCGGATAGCTTGCTTTCTCAATGACTGCACACTTGCCTTCCGGAAGCATTCTCGGAACATTCTCATAGAATCCGCCGCCTGTGATATGGCTGCATGCTTTCACACGAACGCCTGCTTCTTTGATGGAACGCAGTGCCTTCACATAGATTCTGGTCGGTGCGAGCAGTGCATTACCAAGTGTTGTGCCAAGTTCATCATGATACTCATTCAATGTCTCCGCATCCATCTTAAAAATCTTGCGTACTAAAGAAAATCCATTGGAGTGTACACCGGAAGATGCCATACCGATCAGAACATCCCCTGCCTTTAATTCTTTTCCGGTGATGATGTCTTTTTCATCTACTACACCGACTGCAAATCCTGCAAGATCATATTCGTCTTCCGGCATAAGTCCCGGATGTTCTGCAGTCTCACCTCCGATGAGTGCTGCGGAAGACTGCTTGCAGCCTTCTGCGACACCGCTTACGATGTCAGCTATCTTTTCCGGGATATTCTTTCCACATGCAATATAATCTAAGAAAAATAATGGTTCACCGCCTGCGCACGCAATATCATTGACACACATGGCTACACAGTCGATACCGATCGTATCATGCTTATCCATGATGAAAGCCAATTTTAATTTGGTTCCCACGCCGTCTGTACCGGAAACTAAGGTAGGTTTCTCCATGCCTTTGAATGCTTCCATGGAAAATGCACCGGAAAAACCGCCGAGGTTAGTAAGAACCTCCGGGCGCATGGTACCCTGCACATATTTTTTCATTAACTCTACAGATTTATAACCAGCTTCGATATCAACACCTGCGTTTTTGTAATCCATTTTCTTTCCTCCTGTTTACTTTGCTATTTCATTTGTCATAGTCTCATTGTAACTTGAAACCCTAAAGATTTCCAATTATATATTATTATATGTCCTATTAGTTTTTCTAATTAATAGCGAATCACTATTTCTTTTTACTTATAATATTACCACCCTGTCAGATTTATACTCTTTTTGCTCATGATCCGCAAAACAGATACTGATATTTTCGGATCTGATCCGTCAGTGTCTCCTGTACTCGTTCCAAAACCGCACTTGGATAAACGCCATGCCAGTTATCCAAAAGTTTTTTCACATCCTTTGCCGTAAAATCCATGCAGATCTCCCCTTCCGGATAAAGCAGTTCACACAAATCCAACTGCTCATCAAAATCCGTGCTAAACGGTTTTGCCTTTATTTTCGCACGGCAATCCATCACAGACATCGCAAGCGGATAATCCCCTCTGATATCTGAAAACAATGCCGCTCCATGATCAAAAAACGGACATTCACGAAAGCTTCCATCCTTCTTCTGGATCACCGCAATATTATTAAAATGACGGTCTTCGTTGAAAAATACCGCATCGATCGTGAGCATTTTCTTTAAATATCCGCCAAAATCAGAAATCCCTGTTACTCGCTCTACTACATCCACCACATAGCGGATGCGCTCTTTGATATCACGAAACGCAAGCAGTGCCTGAGACGCCCCTTCCCCTTCATACGCCAGAAATAGGCGTTCGACTGGTATCACCCTGTCATCACTCTCTTCCATAAAATCTCTGGAACGGCAGCCGCATAATTTTTGATCTCCATGTACTATTTCCGCATATTCATAAGAAACAAACGGTTCTATGCTGGTCTTTTTAAGCAATGCACTCACAACGATCTCACTGAGCGATTCATATCCAAGCCCATCCTCTTTGTACCACCAGCCATCTTTGTACCATTTATTCTGATTTCCTTTTGAAGAAGTATGTTCCGGCATCTGCACGGATCGGTTTACATCAAATACCATCCCCACTCTCCTCTTTCCCTCTGTATGCATGAGCAGCATCCAGATAGGCTAAAATCCTGCGGCAAAGCTTTTGTTCTGCTTCTTCTGGATCTTCACATTCAAAAAGCAAAGCCAGCTCCGGATATGTTTCCCGATCGGGAATATAGATCCACTGCGCATCGCCGTAGACTCTGCCTTCTGTCTTTGCAATGATCTCCTCCGGCTCATACACATCCAGTCCAAGCTGACGCAGCTCTTCTTTGATGCCGTATCTGCTGCGCGGCATACACCGCTCCTCCATAAAACCTAAATAATCTTCCCAGTCCGGTCTTTCCTTTCTGCCAAAGGCGCGGCTCAAAAGATCCTCCGTCAGATTTCGGATCATGACTTTTCTTTCGAGATGATTTACCAGGATTACTGTACACGGCTGTTCACGGTTCATATATACATAATACCGAAAAGAGCGCTCCCGTGCTTCCTTTATGATCTTTTGCACTGCACCTGCTGATACACCCGTCTTACTTCCAATAACCGCCATACTGTCTCCCTGATGACGCAGCGCAAGCACCCGCGTCCGTACTGTCTGATCCAGTGCCGGTCTGCCTCTTTTTCGCCTTTCTGTCTCTTTGTCCGCACCTGCGGAAATCTGCTGCTCCAATTCCATGATCCGCCTGTCATAATAGGATCTCATATCTCTAAGCTTCCGATTCAGCCGCAGAACTTCCTGTTCTAACTCTTTTTCACGATCCGTCATCTCATCACCTTCGTTCTGATCTCATCATACTGCAATTCATTCATAAAATCAACCAAATTATACATCTTTCATTCATTTATTTTTATTTAATGAATGTTTTTCATCTCCTCGTTGTCACAACGGAAACAAAATTCACTTTGCAAATCTCGCTCTGATCCGCAGTCATCAAAATCGAGTAGGAGGGGATTTTGATTAAATCCCCGACCTCTCACACCACCGTGCG